>JALTDM010000153.1 GCA_027074135.1 Bacteroidales bacterium | reverse complement strand
CAACCGTCATTGTAATGCATAACAACATGCTTGCATAAAGAAGCAAATCGTGTAAAACTTAATGTTGCATCTGGAGAATCACAAGGTGGTTCGTAAGGCGGAAGCGGATTGGTGTTCGGATAACTTATGCCTATTCTGAAAAAAATGTCAAAATCATTTTCTTTTATGTTTGCTATTACAGAATCTGCAGCATGCCAATGATAACCAGCTGTATCTTCCGGATTAAATGACATGTTTGTAAGGTAAGTATCATTTACGCTATCATAAATCCAGAAATCACTGTAATCTGAATAATCCAGACTGTTGTGAAAATCATGGGAACGAATCATTTTTATACCCTGGCTATGCAAAAGTTCTGTTGTATTATTAAAAAATAAATTTCCTCCCATAATATCTTTTAGGTTGCCTATGGTATCAGCAAAATTGGCGTTGATAACCTTTTGTCCATAACTTTGGTAAACTGCAAAAAACAAAGCTGTAATTATAATAAAGTGTTTCATACTTTTTTATTGCTAAGTTATAGAAAGCTGCATGAATAAAGAAGTGTTTGGCATTTTAATTATTGGATGTCTGTGTTTTTTTGAGTGAATGTATTTCAGGAATCATCTTGTTGAAATAAACATCGTGTGTGTAATTTTGGATAATTGCTTTAAGTGTATCGCAATTTGGCTTTACTTTATTGAGTAAGTTGTATTTTAGTAATGTGTCTGTGTGGTAATTGTAAACTGCTGTAGGTTTTTGTCCGTCAAATAAGCAAATATAATTACTGTTAATATAATGATATATTCCGCTTAAAAAACCAAAAGAAATATGTTTATCTGTTTTTGAGAATACACTATTTCCGGGACTGTATATGGTATCGGAATAACCAAGATAATTTATTATAGATGGAAATATATCTATTTGTTGTGTAATTGTCTTGCTTTCACCTTTTATGGAAGTGTCAGAAGGTGAGAAATACGAAAGTAATATTGAAAATTTGCCGAATCTTGTTTGATATTTGGCTTTTTGACTCCAAGATGTATGGTCTGCTACAAATACAAATAGAGTTTTTTTGTACCAAGATTGTTTTTTTGCCGTATCAAAAAACTTTTTTAGTGCCATATCCGTATATTCTACGGTTTTCATAACAGGTAGTTCTCCTGGTTTGTCAACAAAACGGTTTTTATATTTTTTCGGTATAGAAAACGGGTGGTGAGACGAGAGTGTAAACAATGCCGAAAAGAAAGGTTGTTTCATTTTTGATAATTTTTTTGCAAAAAATTGTAAAAATGGTTCATCATATATTCCCCAGGCACCATCGTAATCTTTTTTTCTTTTATCTGCAGGATATTCGTTCATTCCATAATATCTATCAAACCCGGCCAATTCGCAAAATTTGTTAAAATTCATTGTGCCGTTTTCGCCGCCATGAAAGAAAGATGTAATATATCCGTGTTTTTTTAATACTGTTGCCAGAGAGTTTATATGGTCCGATGCAAAAGGAGATAAAATAAAAGGATTAGCTGATAGTACAGGTATTGAAGCTAATACTGCGGGAATTCCTTCTATTGATTTTTTTGCATTGGCAAAACTATATTCAAAAGTGAGACTGTGACGTAATAGTGAATCTAAGAAAGGGGTATGAGTTTTTGTGCCGGGATTGTAAAATCCTACGTATTCTTTGCCGAAACTCTCAAAAATAATTACCACAACATTTTTACCATGATGAGCAGGA
This sequence comes from Bacteroidales bacterium, assembly GCA_027074135.1. GTDB lineage: Bacteria > Bacteroidota > Bacteroidia > Bacteroidales > JALTDM01 > JALTDM01. The sequence continues at coordinate 24,559 of JALTDM010000153.1, read as the reverse complement.
TTGTTTGGATAATGGCGGATTAACCCGTAAAGTTTTTTTGCTTTTTGGTTGTCAAAGTATTTTACAGGCTTTATATTGTCTTGTGTTGCTGTTTGCAAAATTGTGAAAACAGAATTTAAAACAAGTTCTTCCGTATGTGGATTGTTTTCGGCTGCATCTATTATTGAAACGGGTCTCATTGCGAATCCTCGCATTAAGAAGAAAACTAAAGTTAATGAAACTAAAAATGAAATGATTCCGGATAAATTAGGCTTTACTTCAGATTTGTCTTTTGATCCATATAATTTAATAGCAGCAAATGTCAAAATCAAAACAAATAAAATATGATACCAATATTGTGCTATTAATTGAGGAATCATGTTGGTCATTTCATCGCCGGTAGTAAAAATTGTAAAAAGATCTATTGTGCTTCTTTTCCCCGAAAATTTAAAATAATCTGTGTCTATTGCATTGAAAAGTAAAATTGAAAAAATAGAAAATACATAAAAAAACTTGGATATAAAATACCAAAATTTATTTTTTTCAAGATTGTAAGGAAATAAACTAATTAAAATGAATGGTAATGATAATGTGGCAAATGAGAAAAAATCAAATCTTATACCATGTATAAAAGCATATATTATTTCTTTTGATGATGCATCGCCAAAACTTACGGTATTCCAAATATAAAAATACAACCTAGATGTTTCAAGTATTAGAAGTGCAAATAGAATACGCTTTACAAAAAGCGTATATTTTGATAATATATTGTTTTCATTTATTTCCACTTTCCGGTTTAGATTGTTGAATTTTTTCACAACCGTCTTTAAGTTTTTTTATCATACCTTTTTCGCAAAGATGGTGGCTTATTCTGTCAAGCACACCGTTTATAAAAGCCCAGCTTTTGTCTGTGCAATATTCTTTTGATATTTCCACATATTCATCTACCGTTGCAAGTATAGGTATGCCCGGGAATTCTAAAAATTCTGTAGTAGCAAGTTGCAGAATAATCATATCTAATTTAAAAAGCCTTTCAAATTCCCATTGTGAAATAAATGGTTTTATGTGTTCAAACAATTGAGTTTGGTTGGTGATTGTATATTGTAATAAGTGTGTTGCGAATACCCTATCTTCGTTTTGTTTATACATAGGAAAGATTTTAATGTCTTCCCCCTGTGTTTTTTCTTGAATTTGCGAAATGGTTTTGGCACAATTTGCTAAAGCATAATCAGTTACATCTGCCCAATAAATGCTTATTTCTTCCATCTCTGGATAAATATCAGGATATTGTTCTTTTAGGAACTCATTAAAAAAACTATAAATAAGTTTTTTGTCATTTTCAAAATTATTTTCTTCTACTAAATATTTATTGAAAATATCGGAATTAATAAAAGTATTGGTTATATCTTTTACAAGGTCTTGATGCTCAATCCACGAAAAGCCATAATTTTTTTTGTAAGTAACAAAAGCCCTGGATTGTATAAACTTATTAATTACCTTATTTTTTATAAGTTTAAGATAAGGAGTTTCTGAACCTTTGTTTTGAATAAATTTATTTACTTCAATTTCATATTTTTTTTCGGCATATTTTTTTATTTCGGGAAGTAGGTCCAACAAGAATAAATAAAGATGGTGAAAGTGAAAGATGTGACGGTTTAGTTCTTTTGTTGCCGCCGTTACATCATATTTGTCATTTACCAACAGGTGTGAGTAATAAGTTTGAATAACTTTGATTCTTAGTAATCTTCTGCTTATCATTATACAGGGACTCCTTTGTTATTGTTTTTGAGAGTTTCTTGCTAATAGTTCTTTTATTCCTTCAATTTGTTGCTCCAGTATTTTTTGAATGTATTTTCCTAAAATATCAAATTCAAGGTTTACAATTGTCCCTTCTTTTATATTGTGAAAATTGGTTATTTCATAAGTATAAGGAATAATTGCTACTTGAAATGAACCTGTTTGAGAATTCACAACTGTCAGACTAACTCCATTTACAGCTATTGAACCTTTTTCTACTGTAATATTACCAGTTGACGGGTTGTATTCGAATGTGTAATACCAACTGCCGTCTCTTTTTTCAACCTGTGTACAAGTAGCTGTTTGATCTACATGACCCTGAACCAAATGACCGTCGAGAAAACTGTCGGGCTTCATACTTCTTTCTATGTTTACTTCATCACCGACTTGAAGTAAGCCAAGGTTTGACTTTTTTAATGTTTCTTCTATTGCCGTAACGGTGTATGTTTTATTAACCTTGTCAACATTTACAACCGTTAGGCATACGCCGTTATGCGATACACTTTGATCTATGTCCAACTCGTTTGCAAAAGAACAAGTTAATGTAATATGAAGGTTGGTTCCTTCTTTTTTAAGGTTTACCACCTTTGCAGTTTCCTCAACTATGCCTGAAAACATAATTATTTAAGTTTGAATGTTATACCGAATTTTGTCCAAGAATAAAAGTCATAACCCACTTCCATAAAAACAGCAAGATTATCGGAAAAATAAAATCTGGCTCCAAAGTCTGACATGAAAATCGGGCTTATGCCTGTATGAGCTATTTCTTCATATTCCTTAGTAGCAGGATTCCATTCTAGTGTGTTATACATTTTTAATTTCATTCCGAATCCCATTTTATAATAAAAGTCTAATGAGTTTAGAATATCTCCCATATCCAAGTCAAGTTGCTTAAGAAGCTCGGAAAAGTGAAATGCACCAAATCCTGCACCCATTAGATTTCTTTCATAATCATAATAATGTGTACCATACCAATAATCATCATATCCCCAACTATAAAAGCCACCTGTTACACCTATTCCAAAATATTTGTGAACTCCCATTTCAAAATTGCCATATACGGGAGGAATGCCAACATGAACATAATATGGTATTCCTACACCGGCATCCAATAATGTTGTGCCTTTGTCAAATACTTGTGCCTGTGCTTTTTGTGAAATGTTTAAAGAAAACACTATAACCAATACAATAAATAAAACTTTCTTCATAGCCATAAATTTTTTGTGCCGCAAATATACAATGTTTATTTGCTAAAATTTGTATTTAAGGTAAATTTTAAGTTTTGGTAAATCGGGCCAGTTATGGTCTTTTTTAAACGAGCTGTCTATAAAATTTGACATAAAATACCTGGCACCCAAGTAAATGTAATAAATCTTTATATCTCCGCCTACTCCGTAATTGAAAGGGACAACATACGAAAGTTTATGATAAACGGTATTGTAGGTTGAAGCAAAAGGTGCATTGGATTTATTTAATTTCCCACTTACTTCGAGTTCACGATAATAGTAATATTCTCCAAATCCATACAATGTTAGAGATGTTCTTACATCATCCTCACAACCTTTGTGTGTTAGCATAAAGGTGAATCCCGTGGCAGCTTGAATTCCTCCAAAGGTATAAATATTTTTGTCGTTAAGGTCTGATGTCGGGAATGATATACCGGGCTCTTGGATAACAGAAAATCTGTTTGAACTGAAACTTAAATTGCTATAAATTCCAATGTTTTTATTTACCTTATATAAATATTGAAGTCCTATATTAAATGATAGGGGTTGATAATCTTTTATGTGTTCGTCGCCATTAGTAATAAAACTTCCAAGTGTCAAGAAAATATTAATATTATTTTTTGTAAGTGTTGTTGCAGCAGTGTCTTCTTTTACATCTGCTTCATAATGTTGTGAAAATGCTTTTATACCAATAAGTACCAGTACGATAAAAAATATTTTTTTCATAGTTTTTTTTTGACAAAGGTAATTCTATTTTGGATAAACATAAAATAGGAAAGTAAAAAAGTAGCCCCACCAGGAATCGAACCTGGATCTACGGTTTAGGAAACCGCTATTCTATCCATTGAACTATGGGGCCGTTTTTATAAGAACAAATTGTGCCGCAAAATTAATATTTTTTTCAATACGTAATAATTTTATTGTTCAATTATGATTTTAAAAATTCAAATTAAAAAAGTATAGCAAAGACAAATCTCAAGTGTAATCGACTTTTATCAAAATATTGATGGAGGTCAATCGTTTTGTATTGAATAATTCTTATAATTGCAAAAAAAATCAGCTATGAAAAAAGCATTGCTTATTGCCGCAAGAATTTTATTGGGAGCCGTGTTTATGTTTAGTGGTTTTGTAAAGGCTGTCGACCCATTGGGTGGTACATACAAATTTCAAGATTATTTCCATGCTTTCGGTTGGGAGTTTATGGTTCCTGCGGCATTTGTTTTGGCAGTACTGCTTGCGGGTTTGGAGTTTGTAACGGGGACCGCTCTTGTTTTTAATTTTTATCCAAAGTTTTTTACAAAGGTTGCGATGCTTTTTATGATTGTTTTTACACCACTTACTCTTTATATAGCAATAAATAATCCGGTTACCGATTGCGGTTGTTTCGGTGATGCAGTTAAGATTTCAAACTGGGCTACTTTTTATAAAAATATTTTCATTTCAGCACTGGCAATTTACTTGTTAATTAACCAAAAAAAATTAAAAGGTAATAGATTTTCATTGTATGGTATTGCTTCTGCAACAATTTTTATATCAGGGATAATGTGGTATTCTTATGTTCACTTGCCAATAATTGATTTTAGACCTTATAAAATAGGTAATAATATACCTGAACTTATGAAAATACCCGAAGGTGCACCACAAGATGAATATATCTATTATTATACAATGAAGAATTCAAAAACGGGCGAAACAAAAAAAATGGATAGTAAACAATACATTAAATCACAAATTTGGAAAGACACAACATGGCAAATTGTTAAGACTTCCGATCCTATATTAATAAAGAAAGGGTACCATCCCCCTGTACACGATTTTGTAATAGAGTCTGAAAATGGGAATGATATAACTGATACAGTGCTGTCTTCAAACAATTATATTCTTGTCGTTTCTTATGATATAGATGGTTTTGATAAAAAATGTGTGGATAATTTACGTGAGTTTGTAAATGCTACAAAAAGTAATGGTGTAAATATTATTTTTTGGACTGCTTCAGATGATGGAAATGTTAAAGAGATGTTGCATGATTTTGATATTGATTTGCCGGTTTATTCCGGAGATGAAATAAATTTGAAAACAGTTGTTCGTTCTAATCCCGGTATAGTTTTGTTACAAAAAGGAACTGTGGCAGGTAAGTGGAGTAGTGCCGATATTCCTAAGTGGTCTGAAATAAAAAGGATATTGGAAAAATAAGTCATTATCGTGTCTCACAACAAAGATTTAGGAAATAAAGGAGAAGAAATTGCCGTAACATTTTTGAAGAAAAAGGGTTACACAATTTTGGACAGAAATTGGATTTTTGACCATAAAGAAATTGATATTATTGCGTTAAAAAACGGAATTGTTGTTTTTGTTGAAGTAAAAACCCGTTCAACAGACTTTTTCGGAGAGCCTTTTGAGTTTGTGGATGAGAAAAAACAACGTTTCTTAATTGAAGCGGCAAGTAATTATTTGATTGAAAACGAGATAGACCTTCCGGTAAGATTTGATGTCGTTTCTATAATTCATAACGGGAAATTTACCAAAGTACAACATATCGAAAATGCTTTTTAAGTTTTTGCGGACAAACAGTTATTTTTTTTGATAAAATGTCATCTTTTGATAAAAAAATACGCAACTCTTGATTAAACAAATCGTTTCTTTATCAGAATGTGACTATATTTGTAACAATATAGATGATAAAAAGTAAGTTATGAAAAAAATTATAAGGTTTTGGATATTCGTTATAATGATTATAAGTGGTTTTGCTGCTGTATCTCAAACTTATAATGTAACAGACGGAGGTACTGTAAATGCGTGTAGTGGTACATTAAATTTAGGCTCACCTCAACCAGGGCAAACTTATGTTTTTACTTTATGTTCAGATGATGTTTCAAGTGGTAATTCCCATGTTTCTGTTACATTCGACAGTTATAGCATTAGTGATGGGCAACTTTGTATATACGATGGACCGGACGAAAATTCTCCCCAGATTGGTTGTAATGCCTGGCAGTATCCATGGGCTGTTACTGCTACTGGTGCAAATACTTCAGGGTGTTTAACTTTCGTTTATACAACACCTTCCGGTGGTAGTGCTGATAACTTTAGTGCATCCATACATTGTAATTTCCAATGTCAACATTCCGAGCTTCAATTGGTGTCAACTGATCCAAATTTTGTTTATGAAGATAGTGCTTATTACATAGATGTATGTGAAGGTCAACAAATAACTTTTAATGTTGCAGGACAATATACAAATGCAACATATCCTCAGTCTGATGCGACATCTACTTTCACTTGGTATTTTACAAACAATGATTCTGTGGTAGGTCAGGGGCTTACAAGTCAATCTTATACTTTTACCGGACATCACGGCTACAATGTGAGAGTTTATATGGAAGATGATATGGGGTGTGAGGCTTCTACTTCCGTTAATGTGCGGGTGAGAGTAAGTTTGAAGCCTGATTTTGATGAAACAATGCTTGATCCCTCTATTATTTGTCCGTGCGAAACCGTAACTTTGGGGGCAGATACTAATTCCGACGGATTACCTAATGTTGAAGAGCCTACGTGGACAAGTATGCCTCCTTTAGTGGTTTCGGGAACTACTTTTTTACCTGATGGTAGTGGGGTCTGTTATGAAACATCAATTATTGTAAATAGTTTTGAACCGGGACAAACACTGGATGATATAAATGATTTTCAAAGTGTTTGCATGAATATTGAACATTCATATATTGGTGACCTTACTATGTATTTGATATGTCCTGATGGTACTCAAGTTCAATTAGAAGCACAAGATGGTGGAGGTGTTTTCTTGGGAGATGCTAATGATGATGATAGTGAAACTCCTGGAACAGGGTTAACTTATTGCATCTCACCTAATCCGACTTATAACGGTACATTGGGTGAAGCCGCGAGTAACGGACATACCATTGGTGTTTCTCAGGGGGATGCTGTTGATCCCAATGACACATATGCTTCATATGAGTCATTATCAGCTCTTGTAGGATGTCCGTTGAATGGTCAATGGACCATACGTATTTGTGATAATTGGGCAATAGATAACGGTTATATTTTTGCTTGGTGGTTGAATTTTGACCCAAGCCTTTATCCTGATGTTTGGCAATATACAAATAATATCGTGTCTCAGACTTGGACGGCACCGGGAACAGACGGACAAATTTTAGATGATAACGGGCAAGGTTTTGGTGCAGGAACTTATTATTGTAACCAAACACATGATTCTCAAACACAAGAACCGTTTACACTTACGGTTGTGGATGATTATGGTTGTTCGTATGACACTACCATAAATGTTATTGTTAGGGCATTTAACGATCCTGAATGTTATTGTGAAACGCCGCCTTTTACAATAGATGTAACTCCACCTCCTTGTGCAGACAGCGCAGCTGTATTTACATATAATGGTGGTAATGATCCTGTAGACCCTAGTATTTCTACTTTTACTTGGGATTTTGGAAGCAATGCAACCATTGTTGCTGGTAATACAAGCGGTCCCGGACCGATTTGGGTAAAATTCCCTCCGGGAGGTACTTATAATGTGAGTTTGCAGGTTCAAGAAAGTTATTGTGAACCATATGATACTTCAACAACTGTTACTGTTCCGCCAACACTACTTACCTCTACATCCAGTCAAGATGTAAGTTGTTATGGATATAACAACGGTGTGGTGGCTGTGCAAGCAATGGGTGGAACACCTCCTTATACATATACTTGGACAAATGGTGTAACTGTCGATTCTGTTTCCGGTGTTGCTGCAGGGTTATATAATGTTACCGTAACGGATTCTAATGGTTGTGTGTCAACTAATTCTGTTATTGTTTCTCAACCTGATTCTTTATCAATTACTGTTCAAGATTTTTATCAAGTTTGCAATGGTCAACAAGTTACTATTCCTACATCTACAACAGGTGGTACAGCACCATATTCTTATACTTGGAATGGTCAAGATAATGGACCAACTTTAACAACAGAGCCAACTCAAAGTACAGATTATAATATACAAGTTACAGATGCTAATGGATGTACTGCATCTACATCTACACATGTTGAAGTCTCACCACCTTTACGTATGCAATTGTTTGTAAACAGGGATAGTATTTGTCCGGGTGACCAAGTTGTGATTTCTGCGGCGTTTTTTGATGGTGGCGGAGGTCCGTATTATATTTATATGGATGATGGAACTGTTATTACTTTACCTATAAAGGTGAGGTTAGATGAAAGTTCGGAAATAATAATTCATGCTATGGATGTTTGTGGTTCTGAAGCGGTTGACACTGTAAAAGTAGGTGTGTATCCAATGCCGTTTGTTACATTTATAGCTGATACATTGGAAGGATGTCAACCGTTTACGGTTCATTTTAATATTACAGCAGGAGCTGAACAAACTCATAATTACATATGGAATTTTGGGGATAATGATGAAATAAATCTTTCTTTGAGTTCTAATCCGGAACACACTTATTTAAATCCCGGACTGTATGATGTAACTTTAATGTACACAACTAATAAAGGGTGTAAAGATACAGTTAAAATTGATGATATGATTTTGGTTCATAAAAAACCTACTGCAAGATTTATTGTAAGACCGGATCATGCGACTATTGTAGATCCTGTTATTGATTTTATAAACAGGTCTTCAAATGATGTTGTAATAAATATGTGGGATTTCGGGGACGGAGATAGTTCACTTCAGGTAAATCCTCAACATATATATGATAGAGTGCCTGAAGATTATACTGTTTCATTGTATGTTGAAACTCCTTACGGATGTAAAGATACAACAACAGAAACTGTCACAATAAATGATATATATGTGCTTTATGCGCCTACCGCATTTACTCCTGACAATGATGGCTTTAACGAGGTATTTTATGTTACGGGGCATGGTATCTCTACAAAGAATTTTAAGTTGATTATTTATGACAGATGGGGTGAAAAGATTTGGGAAACAGACAAATATGACCCCGAAGATCCTGCAAGATATGGTTGGGACGGTACAGTGAAAGGAGGTAAAAAGGCTGAGCCCGGAGTATATAAATGGTACTGTGAGGTCTATGACATTTTCGGTAATTTCCATGTTGAGACAGGGAATGTTACATTAATTAGATAGAAGAGTTTACTTAACAATTGGTAGTTGGCAAGTCAAGTATTGAGGCTTGCCAACTTTTTTATTTTGATATTATAAGTTCTTTTGCAACAAACCTCCAAGGTTTACTTATCCAGGGTTCTCCGGCATAGTTAATTCCTACTCGTGGAAGTTGTTTCATATTGAAGCTAACTTTATGTTGAGGTGATGAAATATATAAGCCTGTGGATTCCTTATAAATCTTTTTGGCATTAAAAAGTTCTTTGGTTATTTCTAAAACTTTGCCTGCTTTGCCGGGACCGTCATAATGTTTTAGCAATTTGCCGTCTGTGGATATTTCGGCAATTCCTCTAATTAGAACAGCTTCAGGTTTGTCCTTTTCCCCTGATACGATATTCAGCATCCAATACATCCCGTAAATCAAGTAAATATATATTGTGCCGCCTTCTTCATACATTACTTTTGTCCTTTCCGTTTTACCTTTGCTGCAGTGACAAGCTTTATCTTCTTCTCCTAAATATGCTTCGGTTTCTGTTATTATAAAATAGCGTTTTGTGCCGTTATTATATTTGCGTGTGATTTGTTTTCCGAGTAACGATTTTGCTAAACTTACCGCATCTTGAGTATAGAAATCTTTCACTATAATTTTTTCAGTCATGCCACATCAAAAATTTTTTTTCATCATACTTTATTTTTCCTGTTTCAAACAGCCAGTCGATTACTTTAATCGTTTTTTCCTCTTCAAAATTTATGTCGTCAACCAGTTGTGTCAGCGGAACATGGTCGTTTTTTAGTATTGCTTTAATTTTTTCCAGAATCGTGTCAAACTCGTATCTGGACATATCAAGTTCGTTTCTGCTTAGACAAACATCACATTCTCCACACCGGTAAGATTCTTTTTGTCCGAAATATTCCACAAGTTGTTGACTCCTGCATTTAGTAGTGTTTTCGGCATATTTAATTATTGCTTCTATTTTTTTGCTTAGCCTTTCTTTGCGAGCTTCGTAATTTTCTTTCGAGATTACCAAATGTTCAGCCTCCAAATGCGGTTCTATAAATGAAATTTTGGGTGAATCGCTAGCTTCAATGTAATTTAATATATGGGATTTTTGAAGTATTCTGAGGTATTTTATTATGTTTTCTTCGGTTGTTTTATATTTTTTTGCAAGGTATTTTTCATTTATTTTTACATAAGTGGTAAACAAACCCGAATATGTTCTGGTAAGTGCTTTTATTATGGGAGCTAAATTTTCGTGTTCTATTTGAAATTTGTATAGTTCATAGTTATTTACAATTATTTTAATCCTGGAAGGTGTGAAAATTGCATCTGATAGATTTATGTATCCTTCTTGCATAAGAAGTTTAAGTGCATTAAAAGTTTCTACTGTCGGGAGTTTGTATTTTTTTACAAAGTCATAAAAATCAAATTCAAAAACCGTATCTTTTCCTTCACCTAACGGTATTTGATAATAATCTGTCAAACATTGATAAACTTTCTTGATAAAATTTTTTTCAGGGAAACTTTTTGTCAAAAATTGTTTTAATCGGGTTTTATCTGTGTTGTTATATAAAAGTACGGCAAATGATTTTTTCCCGTCTCTGCCTGCTCTGCCTGCTTCTTGAAAATATGCTTCAATGCTTTCGGGAACATCTGCATGTATGACAAAACGCACATCCGGTTTGTCTATTCCCATGCCGAAAGCATTGGTTGCAACAATGATTCTTGTTTTATCATTCTTCCAATTTTCTTGTTTTATATTACGGGTTTCTTGTTTCAGTCCGGCGTGGTAGTAGTCTGCACTTATTCCGTGTTCTGTCAGCAATTCTGCCAGCTCTTTTGTTTTTTTTCTGCTTCGGACATAAACAATTCCCGTGCCACTTGTTCGTTTAATAGTTTTTACAATATAGCCGTATTTGTTTTCTATATGCCGAACAATGTAAATTAAGTTTTTCCGTTCAAAGCTCTTTCTGAAAACATTTTTTTGTTTGAAATTCAGTTTTTCTTGTATATCATCTACAACTTCTGGGGTTGCCGTTGCTGTAACTGCAAGAACGGGTGTTTCAGGAAAGAATTTCCTTATTTCAGCAATTTTAATGTAAGGTGGTCTGAAATCATAACCCCACTGAGAGATGCAGTGAGCTTCGTCCACTGCAATAAGTGTAACATTCATGTTTTTCAGATAAGACCTGAATGATTCCGATAGTAATCTTTCGGGGGAGATGTACATAAACTTTATTTTTTCATTTAATGCTTCGTTCAGGTAGAATTTTATTTCGTCATAACTTAATCCTGTGTACAGTGCAGCTGCCGGAATACCTTTTTTTTCAAGGTTTTCCACTTGGTCTTTCATCAATGCTATTAGTGGCGTTACAACTAATGTGATACCTCCGCGTGCAAGTCCTGCTACTTGAAAAATAATAGATTTTCCACCTCCTGTAGGAAGTAGTCCCAACACGTCATTTCCATTGTAGGCTTCTTCGATAATTTCCTTTTGAAGTGGTCTGAAACTTTTGTATCCCCAGTGCTCGTAAAGTATTTTTTCGAATAAATCCATCAATTTGTGTATAAATACTACAATTTTGTTGATAAAAATAACAACAAAAATTTATTTGAGTGCAACATCTTGCTTAAATTTGCTGTCAATTTAAAAAACCAAAAAAAGAAAGCTATGAAGAAAATTATTAGAAAGATTATGTTAATGATGATGCTTATAGGTTTTGGAACGGCTTATTTAGCATCAGGTCAACAGTTATTTTACGAAGGGTTTGAACATAATGGTGCATTCCCTTCTGACTGGACATTGGTACCCGGTACAGGTGATGACTGGGTTATTGATGATGGTACTACTCATGGACCGGGAGCACCACATTCAGGTTCTTATACTGCTATGTTTAATGATTATGATTATAGTAGTGGCACAACTGCAGAAATGATAACTCCCAGGATTGATTTAAGTTCTACCACACAAGGAGACAGTATTGTATTATCGTTTTGGTACTGGGATGGTGGAGGTAATGACGTAGTTGAAGTTTTGGCCTCAACAGATGGACAAAACTATACTAGTATTTATACTACACCTTCAACTGTTGATCCTTGGGCTGAACAATTTGTGGATTTGTCTAATTATGCAGGTGAAGATACTCTTTACATTTCTTTTAAAGGAACAAGTACATGGGGTTATAATAATCCCAATGTTGATGATGTAAGTATTTTTAAGGTGCCTCCTGTAGATTTATCAGTTTCATATCTTAATGTAATTCAAGAAAATACTTGTGCGCCGTCAAATGATACGATCTTGGTTACTGTCAAAAATAAAGGTGCACAACCACAAGTTAATTATGTTGTAAGTTATTCATTAGACAGTTCGACTTGGGTTTCTCAAACAATTACCGATACTCTTAATCCCGGTGATGTGAAAGATGTTGCATTTGCATATGCCTTTACTAATTTCGGGAATTATACTATATATGCAAAGGTTGAAGATGCAGCAGGAGCAGATACATTATTTGTAGATAATAATTATACAAATATTTCTATTACCAAGCAACCTGTCATAGACAGTTTCCCATATACACAAGATTTTGAAGGTTCTCAATACTGGGTGTCAGGCGGAACAAATTCAAGTTGGCAACTTGGAACACCTGCAGGTCCTGTTATCAATTCTGCGGCATCAGGTTCAAATGCGTGGGTTACTAATTTAACCGGTGATTACAATGCAAATGAATATTCTTATGTAGAAAGTCCTTGTTTTGATTTTAGCAATCTGCATAATCCGTTAGTTCAATTTAAATACTGGGTAGAAGCAGAAAGTGGTACTTGGAGTTATGACGGAGCTCTTTTAGAATATTCTGTAGATAGTGGTGCAACGTGGAATATTATAGGGAATGTTGGTGATTGGATGAATTGGTATAACAAAAGCAATATCAGTGCTTTATCATCTGACGGCTGGAGTGGTTATAATGGAAACGGTACAAACGGTTGGATAGAAGCAAGACACTTATTGAATAATCTTGCAGGGCAACCTCATGTTAAATTTAGATTTGTATTTGCTTCTGATTATGCTGCTCAATATGATGGATTTGCCTTTGATGATTTTACTATCAGAGAAGGTGATATAAATCTTGCTATTACGGAAATTAATTATAACGGACCTGAAGGTGGTGCAGATACTACTGAATTTATAGAATGGTATAACTATGGTCAAGATGCAGTTAATGTAAATGGATTTTACTATTCACAAGGGGTTACTGATACTTTACCTGATTTAACAGTATTACCGGGTGGTTATTTTGTTTCTGCAATTGATTCAAGTGTTATGGCTAACTTCTTCCATTACAATGGAGCCATCCAGTGGGATAATGGAGGATTGTCAAATAGTGGTGAAGATATAGCGCTCCATACTTGGTGGGGTGAAACTGTAGATTCTGTATTTTATGATGATGGAAATGGTTGGCCTACAGCTCCGGATGGACATGGACCAAGTCTTGTATTTTGTAACCAAAACATAGGTTTAGATCAAAATGATCCTTCAAACTGGACAGTATCTACAAGTTTTGTTGATTCTATAAATGGTACTGCAGTTTATGCTTCACCGGGAGCAATGGATAGCAGTTGTATGTTTGTAGATTTGTTAGTTGTAATGCCTGAAGACAGCGCACATTATTATGATTGTGATTTAAGTGCAACAGATACTGTTGATATAATGTTTACCAATATTGGTAATATGGATGTGCCTGCAGGTGATACAATTTATTTTGCATACCAAGTTAATAGTGGTACATGGGTAGAAGATACATTAGTTGCACAGGCAAATATTGCAGCTGGTGATACTTTACCGTTTACATTTGATCAAACGGTAGATTTCTCTGCTTTGGGTGATTACAATTACAGGGTATATGTATCATACAGCAATGATAACAATCAAATGAATGATACTGTTTCCGGTATCTTAACTCATTATGAACCTGTTGTAGATTTAGGACCTGATACAATTTGGACAACACAACCTGATACAATAGTATTAGATGCAGGAGCCGGATTTGATACATATGTGTGGAATGACGGTTCAACAAACCAAACATTAGCTGTAACTTGTGCCGATACATGTATGTATTATGTTACAGCAATGGACAGCAATGGTTGTAGTGCAAGTGATACTATTGTAATTGTTAAGCAATTAGTATATGATATTGCAGTAACTGAACCTGCAAATGGTGAACATTACAGTACTTGTAATATAGGTGTTGATACTGTTGATATCAAAGTTGAAAATGTAGGTGGAATGACAATACCTGCAGGAGATACAATTATAGCAGGTTATCAAATAAATGGAGGTAGTTGGGTTGTTGATACTTTCCAATTGCAAAATGATTTGGTAGTTGACAGTAGTGTTTCGCTGGTATTTAGTGAACCGTATGATTTCACAGCAGTAGGGGATTACGATTTTGCAGTATTTGCAACTTATGCAAATGATACAATAAACGATAATGATACAGCTGTAGGAGTATTGACACATTATGAATTGAGTGTTGACTTAGGACCTGATACCATTTGGACAACACAACCTGATACAATAGTATTGGATGCAGGAGCAGGATTTGACACATATTTGTGGAATGACAGCTCGACAAACCAAACATTAACTGTAACAGGTTATGGTACATATTATGTTATGGTATCCGATACTAACGGTTGTACTGCAAGCGATACAGTGGTTGTTCAAATGGCAACGGTAAACAATTTTGCATCGCTTGGAAATGTTGTTATTTATCCTAATCCTTCGCATGGTGAATTTAATGTAGAAGTTCCCGCTGCTTTGGTAGGTAATGCTCTGATGTATGTAACCGATATAACCGGTAAAGTAATTTACAGGCAAAATGTTACATCAACTAATGTTAAGGTAAATATTAATGGTTACAGCGAAGGTATTTACTTTGTAAAACTAGTTAGCGGTGATGCAACAGAAGTTTACAAGGTGATTGTTAAGTAATTAACAGTTTTTTGTTTAATCAAGAAAGGGGCTGTCCCAAAAAAGGGCAGCCTTTTTTTATTTATTGCTGATTTTTGTAACAATGAGACTTGTTTTTTTTATTTTGGGAGTTCTGTGTCATATAAAATAATTTAACTTTACAATAAATAAATAAAAAAATGTAATATGAAAAAATTTATATTCTTTCTTTTACCATTTGTGTTATTTTATAATCTTAGTTTATCTCAGAACAATGCACAATTTGTATCTCAGTCTGTTCCAACAACCGTTGAAGCAGGTGAGATATTTGATGTTTCTGTTGCATATAAGAATACAGGTACAACTACTTGGACGGAAGGAGCATATTTCTTAGGCTCTCAGAATCCGCAGGATAATGATATTTTTGGGTATGGTTCCGGTAGATTTCCTGTGCCATTTGATATACAACCGGGGCAAACAGTTTCATTTAATGCCACATTAACGGCACCGAGTACCCCAGGGGATTATCATTTTCAGAGAAGAATGGTTCAAGAAAATGTAGAATGGTTTGGAGAATATTCTGATGACATCGTTATTCATGTAGTGGAAAACAGTAATGCCAGCAATATAAATTTTACTACACTGCCTCTTGATTATCAGTTGGTTGGTAGGGATACAAATACAAATATGGGTACAGTTGTTATTGCAGGAGAAGTAGATAATAATGTTGTAAATTATGATCAAATAATTGTTGAGGTTTACAGAAATGACGATTTGTTTAATACATATTCTGAAAATTTAAATTATTCAAATAATATAGCATCATTTAGTTTTAATATAAATATTTTAGCAGAGTTGGCAAATTATACATTTAAAATTTACGGTAAGCAAGGGAATAATATGACTCTTGAAAAAACTGTTTCAAATGTTGTGGCAGGTGATGTTTATATTATTCAAGGTCAGAGCAATGCTGAGGCAATGAAGCGTTTGGAAAGCACAAGTGCCAATGGTTATCAGAGTGATTTTATCAGGGTTTTTGCAAGCGGAACACCGAGCATTGTTTCTGTTGTAAATGACAATAAATGGTATATAGGTCAAGGAGACGGATATAATGCTACTCACGGAAATACAGGTCAGTGGGGCTTAAAATTGGCTAATATAATAGTAAACACAACACATATTCCAGTTGCCATATTTAATGGTGCTCATGGTGGTAAAGAAATTGCATTTTTTCAACCTCCGGCAGCATCTGATAATTCTTTATCAACGAATTATGCAAGATTAAAGTACAGGTTAGAAAAAACAGGATTGAAAAATTATGTAAGAGCAGTATTGTGGTCTCAAGGCGAAACAGATGCCGATATTGGAACTTCAACAGAAGATTATGTTAATTATTTCCTTAATTTGAAAAGTGCATGGGAACATGATTTCCCAACAATTAAAGATTATTATATTTTTCAAACAAGAATTGCTTGCGGTATAAGTATCGATAAAATAATGGCAATACGGGAAGCTCAAAGGCAATTAGCTGCAAATGACAGTCATATCCACATTATGCAAACAGCAGCTTTAACACAACTGTCTGATCATTGTCATTTTCCTTTTATTGATGGCTATGAAAAATTCGCAGACAGGATAGCTCCACTTGTTTTAAGGGATATTTACAATATCCAGCCAAGCGGTGATGTTGAGGCACCTATGATTACAAGTGCAATCCTTACTCAACATAACAAAATTATAATAGAAACATCTGCTCAAAATCTACAATTAAATGATTTTAATTCATCGGATTACAGTAACTTCGTTATAGAAAATGCGGCACAGCCTTCAAATGTAGAGGTAGAAGGGAATAAAATAATTATTACTGTTCCACAAGTTTATGACCATAATAATGTAACTGTATCATATTTAGGGGAATATTCCGGTACAGGTCACTTTATTACCAATAGCAATGGTATAGAATTAGTTTGTTTTAACAAATTCCCTGCAACATATGTAAGGGATAATGATGCTGAGTTTATATCCCAATCCGTTCCATCTTCTGTTGCTCCCGGCGAAACGTTTACAGTTTCACTTACTTTTAAAAATACTGGCCTTAATACTTGGAAATCAGATAGTTTATATCGTTTAGGTTCTCAAGACCCTCAAGATAATCAAATATGGGGCTTAGGCAGGGTTGAATTGCCTGATTCTGTACCACCTAACCAAACTGTTACATTTACATTTAATGTTACTGCTCCTACAGCAGAAGGAATTTATAATTTCCGATGGAGAATGTTGAGGGAACAAGTTGAATGGTTTGGTGATAAATCCAAGCAATTTGCTATATCTGTTGTGCAAAATGTTGATACAATTGATGCTTCTACCCTGAACAATAAAGTTATGTTTGGTTATCAAGGGTGGTTCAGTGCACCGGGTGACGGTTCGCAATTAAATAAATGGCACCATTATTTTTCTGGGGATAATAATCAAGTACCTCTTGTTGATTTGTGGCCTGATGTATCGGAGTATGATGATGATGAATTGTTTGATACAGGTTTGCTTTTGCCTGACGGCAGCCCTGCTAAAGTTCCATCTTCATACACAATGAAAACTGTAAAACGTCATATGAAATGGCTTGCCGATTATCATTTGGACGGTGTTTTCTTGCAAAGGTTTGTGTGTGAACTTGAAGATCCCAGGTATAAAGAGTTTAGGGACCAGGTTTTAGAAAATGTAAGATTAGGGTGTGAAGATTACGGTAGAGTATTTGCCGTAATGTATGATATCAGCAGTAGTGAAAATGTGAACAGGTTTGAAAGAATAAAACAGGATTGGAAAGCATTAGTAGATAGCGGTATTACAAATAGCCCCAGATATTTAAGGCATAATGGTTTGCCTGTTGTAGCTATATGGGGGATTGGATTTACTCATCATGGGTATCATTATACACCTGATGAGGCAATGGATATAATTAACTTTTTCCACAATAATCCAAATCCGGCTTATAGAGCAACTGTAATGGGTGGAGTTCCGGCTTATTGGAGGGAACTTACAAATGATTCGGATACCGATTCAGCTTGGCTGCAAGTTTATGAATCACTCGATATTATAAGTCCTTGGGCTGTTGGTAGATGTCATGATGAGGCTTCAGCAGATGATTTTAGGGCTAATTTATTGCATCCGGATAAGGAATTTATTGATCAGTTAAATAATAATGGTAAAAATATTTCATATTTACCTGTGGCTTGGCCCGGGTTTTCATGGCACAATTTGCAATTGGTTTATGGTACTAATACTCCTTATAATGAAATACCACGAAACGGAGGCAGGCTTTTCTGGAGGCAAGCTTACAATATAATTGATGAAGGAATAAATATGATTTATATTGCTATGTTTGATGAGATAGATGAAGGTACTGCAATGTTTAAATGTGCTCCAACTCAGGATGAATTACCTGATCCTTCCCAATTCTCTAATGGTATTCATTTTGTATCGCTGGATGTTGATGGCTATGATTTAGAAAGTGATTTTTATTTGAGGTTAGCAGGTTGTACAGCAAAAGTATTACGAGGAGAGGAACCTTTAACTGTAGATTTGCCTACTTGTGATGTTTATACAAATATTAATGATACGACGAATAAATCAAGTAATATATCTGTTTACCCAAATCCGCTAAACACAACAGTGAAAATTTCCGGTGTTGAAAACGGTGGCTATGTAACAGTTTATGATGTTTGCGGAAATAAAGTTTTAACTGAAGACTTAACTAACTCTAATACGGTTGATTTTTCAACTTTGCCTAATGGTGTTTACATATTAAATATTGTAACAGATGCAGGGACAACTAACATAAAAGTCATAAAAAACTGAGATTTACAAGAAAAAAGTAGATTTATTGACCGGGAGTATTTTTATGTGCTGTGCTTCCGGTCAATTTTTTATAAATCATATATGTAACCCAAGCGTCTGTAGCTGCATATTTAATTTGTGCCGGAGTAAGCTCTGATCGTTCCCAATTTGAGAGTTGTTGTCTTTTTGAAATTCTTACGCCAAGTACTATTGCAGCAAGTTTTTTTAGTGAAATGTCTTTTATTCCGTGCTGTTTTGCGATAGGTTGTATGTCTATAAAACCATCAGGTTTAAATTTTGGTGCAATTTCCCGTATTTTATGTAAATCTTGTTTAATGTCTAACCCTACTTTTATAATTGTTTCATCGGAAAGAATTTCGACAACTTCTTTAGGTAATCCTGTGTGCACCAACTGGAATATAAATGCTTTGTCTTCGTTTGCGAGTTGAATAAGCGCCATTTTGTGTTTTTGGCCTTTCCTGAAACTGGGTTTTGTTTCTGTATCAAAGCCCCAATTTTTTTGTTTTTTTATTTCTTTTACAGCTTTTTTTAATGTTTCTTTATTGTTTATGATAATTACATCTCCTTTGAAAAAGTCCAAAGGGAGTTCTCTTATTTCGTCTTTTGTTATTGTTTCAATAAATTTATTATTCATCATCCCCAAACATATCTTTTCGTCTGCGTTCGGTAAACCAATTTTCAGTATTTATTTCTTTGTTTTCAAAAATATTGTTGGCTACAATTTCATCATATTCATTGGTGTAAAGTAGTTTGTGCAGTACAAATTGTGTTGCAAGAAGTTTTGCACCCCACCATTCTTTAAAATCCATTATTACTTCGTACAGACTGTTATTCATCATTTCATCATTGCCGGTGCGGTAACTGTTTAAAAAATCACAAAGTGATTGGTATATATCTGTCAGTATTTCCGAGATGTAAATCCACTCATTCTCTTTTTCTACATCTGTTGTGTAGGGATCGGCAAGTATATTCAAGTCTTTATTGCCAAGTAATTGTTGTATATTAACCAAAGTAGTGGCATACATCTCTTCGGTCACATATCTGTCTGATTCTATTTCAAAAACTTCTTCAGGCATTGGCAATAAAGAAGCTTTCAGGTAGAGTAGTGCATTTATTTTGTGAATCTTAAATATAAAATCTTCTTGTTCCAATTCTTTAAGAGAATCCATAAAGTTGCAATATTCTTTTGCAACTGTTATAAATTCCACTACTTCTTTTGAGAAAATTATATCTTTCATTTTCAGGTTTTTAGAATTTAGTAAAAATCTTTTCGTCAAAATCCCGTGTAAGTTGAATTACATAAAAATTTGTGTTGTGTTTTTCTGTAGTATTGTCTGTAAACTTAAATTCAGTTTCGACAAGCGGAATTTTTATTGTGTTTAAACAATGTTCGAAATCGTTGCCAAAATAAGCATATGCAGAAGTAAAATAATATCCAACATCAAATCCCCAAAGGCTGTATTTTGTTGGAATGTTTTCAAATAGTTTTTTGTATGAGAGAGAAAGTTTTTTGAAATTTGTAGAATCATATGGAATATAATTTTGTCTGATTTGAAGTGTTTGTAATCTGTGTAAATTTTCATAATCGTGCTTATAGTTTTTCCATTCGGGCATTGAAATAAGGGTAAGGTTGTTAATTTTTTGTTTACCTGTAATGATTGAAAGTTTATTTATGTATTTTGTTACTTGTGGTTCGTCAAAAGACCAGAAAATCAAGAAATTTTCACCTGTTATGGTAAGATAGTCTTTAATGTTTTTTATTTCGTTTTCGTTTAATTGTCCTGTTTTTAACATTTTATTCGGGTCATTTTCAATTATTCTTTTGATACCAGATAAAAATTTTATTGCGGTTGAGTCGTTTTTCGGGTATAGGAAAATAATATTAGCCGTGTCGAGTCGTGATATTAACGAAAGAATAGCATTCCTTTTTTCTTGTTTGGTAGCTAACAATCTGAAGTATTTTGCATAAACGGGTTTAAGATTAGACCTGAATACATCTATAACGGGTATGTTATAATGTGAGGCTGTGCGAATAATGGATTTTTCTTGTCCGGATGTTCCGTAGAGGTATATGAAAGAGGGGTGTCTTGTTGTTATTACTGATTTAACTGAGGTAGTGTCAGATACATTTTTTGTGATTAGGTTTATATTTAATCCTTTTTTCTTGATGCTGTCCAAAGCAAACAAAAGCCCTTCGTAAAATTCAAGAGCGGGATAGTTTTTAAAGTTCTTTACATCGGTGTAGTCAATCTTAGGGTCATTTTGCACTTTAATGTTTGCCAAAGGTAATGCAACTAAAATGGTGATGTTTTTTTGTGAGAAACTTGTAGTATCGCATTTCCCTGAAAACAGAGTATCAATTGTTAATAACAGACTGTCCACTTTTTGAGGTGCTATTACCGTGTCTGATTTTGTTTCAATAAGTTTTTGTTGAGGTTTTTCTTCATTTTGCCTCTTTTCCGGTATCTTTAATACTTGACCTTCACGAAGTCCAATCTCGTTTATTTCAGGGTTAAGTGTAGTTATTTCATTTATACTTACGTCATAAGTTTTTGAAATACTGTAAAGAGTTTCCCCTTTTTTTACGGTATGTTCTATGTAAACATCGCCGGTTTGTTTTTTTACAGGCGTGCCAGTGGTAGTAATTTTTTCTTTTTTCGGAATTTTTATAGTATCGTACTTTCTGAGTCCCTGGTCTTTCAAAAAAGGATTAAGGTCTAAAATTTCATTTATTGAAACTCCGTATTTTTTTGAAATGCTATAAAGCGTTTCTTTAGGCTGTACTGTGTGATAAATAAAGTCTTTTGTTCCGGAGCTTTCTGTGAATTCTTTCGGGTTTGGAGCAAATTTGTTTTTGGGTATTTTTATTATTTGACCTTCTATAAGTCCTTTTTCTTTAAGTTCCGGATTGCTCGCATACAATTTATCTGTTGTGATGCTGTACTTTTTACAAATATAAAAAATAGTTTCCCCCTTTTTTACGAGGTGATAATAATAGTTTTCATCTTCTCTGATTGATGGTATTTTTATAACCTGTCCTACTTTAATTCCATTAAAAAGTTCAGGGTTGAAATAAAGAATATCATTGATGTCAACATTGTATGCTTTTGAAATGCGGTAAAGAGTTTCTCCTTTTTGAACGGTATGAAGATAAAACTCTATTCCATGTTTATTTATCTTCTTGGTGGATATTTTCACTTCGTTCTGAGAATATGAGATTATGCTAATGAAAAGTAAGGATATGATAGCTAAAAATTTCTTCATTTTTCAGGTTTAAAATTTTAACAGGGCAAAGTTACAAAAAAAAGGTGTATCTCTTATTTTGTTTACTCAAGACAGTGAGTTGCAAAATAAAAAAGCCGTCGTACGTCGTAAGACGGCTTCACGACTCTTATTGTTTATGCTTTTCTTTGAAACGTTTTATTGCCGTTTCCAGAAAATTAACAAAATCGTCTATGTTTAAATCGTATGCTCGGGGTGAAACCAGTGTATCTTCAGTATATGGGTCAAGCAAGACATAATAAGGTTGCGCGTTTACTTGATAGCGCGTAATTTGAAAATCAGCATTCTTTTTACCAAGAGTTTTCTTGATTTTGCCATCATATGTAGATTTTATCCATTCATCTTTTGGCAATTCTGTTTTGTCATCTACATAAAGAGCAACTATTACAAAATCATTTTTCAGGTGAGATAAAACTTTCGGGTCTGACCAAACATTTGCTTCCATTTGACGGCAATTTACACATCCGTGTCCGGTGAAATCTACAAATAGAGGTTTATTAAGTTTTTTTGCACAACTTATTGCTTGTTTGTAATCAAAGTATCCTTTTAATCCATGTGGTAATTCCAGGAAATTCCCATATCTTGGTTTTTCACATATTTCTTTTGTTTCATTTGTATTGCCTGTGCCTCCATAAACTTGTAAATTATTTCTCACAATTTTATTTATGTCAAAGTCTAGAGTTGTTTGTGGTGGTAAATATCCTGATAGTGCCTTTAGCGGGGCTCCAAACATACCCGGAATCATATAGACAACAAACGAAAAAGTTATTATTGCTAAAAGAAGACGTCCAACTCCTATATGTTCTACTGGTGTATCTCCTTTAAATTTCAGTTTCCCTAAAAAATAGAATCCCAGCAAAGTATATATTACTATCCAAAGTGCTAGATACACTTCTCTATCAAGAATATGCCAGTGGTAAGTTTGATCTGCTATACTTAAAAATTTCAATCCGAAAGCCAGTTCTAAAAATCCTAAACTTACTTTTACAGCATTGAGCCAACCACCTGATTTGGGCATCTTTTTCAGCCATTCGGGGAAATATGCAAACAGAGTAAATGGTATTGCAAATGCCAACGAAAAACCTAACATACCTACTATCGGTTTTAGAAAACTAGCTGAGGATGCGGATTCAACTAAAATGGCACCAACAATAGGACCTGTGCACGAAAACGAAACCAAAACCAAAGTGAAAGCCATAAAAAATGCACCAACCATTCCTCCTTTGTCAGCTTGTTTGTCAGTTTTTTCAATCAGCCAGTTCGGTAGAGTAATTTCAAACATTCCGAAAAACGATAATGCAAAAATTAAAAATGTTAAGAAAAATAAAATATTTGGCAACCAATGAGTACTGAGCCAGTTTGCAAATTCTGCTCCAAAGATTATTGCAGTGAGAGTCCCTATTATTGTGTAAATCAGTATTATTGATATTCCGTAAACTGTAGCTTGCAAACGGGCTTTTTTCTTATCTTGGTTGTCATGCATAAAGAATGATACTGTCATCGGAATCATAGGGAAAACACAAGGTGTAAGCAATGCTGCAAGTCCGGACAAAAATGAAACGAAGAAAAATATCAATAGACTGCGTTTTTCTTTTTTCTTGTTATGTTGTGAAGTTTTGTCTTTTATTTTGTCTTCTGTTGCGGTTTTGACATTTAAGGTGTCCTTTTTTTCGGATTTATCTACAGCAGTATCCTTTGTTTGCAATGTGCCTCCTGATGGTGTTGTAACATTTTTTTGTGATGTTGTGGTTTCGGTTTCTTGTTTTTTTATTTCTTCAGTTTTATTTTTTTCTTTATCACTAATCTGCTGGGCTTCATTAGGTATAGGTTCTATGCCTTTAACGGGGACTTCAAAATCATATTCGGTTGGAGGTAAGCAGTTTTCGTCATTACAAAGCATGTATTCCAAATAGCCTTTCAATGTGAAATCTTCTGTGGAAGTTATTCCAATCCTTTGTTTAAAAGTTGCTTTGTGTTCATAATATTTGACATTCATATTAAATGTTTTGTCAAATATTTCTGTGGGGGCAGGAGATTCTTTAAGCCTGCCCAAAAGTTTATATTTCCCTTTGCAACTTTCATCTATTACCAAAGATGTAGGAATGGGACCACCTTCTTTGATGTAGTGTGAGTAGATGTGCCAGCCTTCGTCTAATTTAACCGTAAATGTGAGTACAAGTTCATCTCCATCTTGTTTATAATCGAATTCCCATTTTTCAGGTTTTAGGATTTGTGAAAATCCTGCAGAAATAATAACCAACAAAAGTGATAATGTGAAAATTATTTTTTTCATTCTTATGAGATTTTGCACGCAAATATAATATTTTATCTTTTTGTATAATGGATTTGGAGGTTTTTTTCGAGGAGGTTATATGGGTGTTTAC
>JALTDM010000152.1 GCA_027074135.1 Bacteroidales bacterium | reverse complement strand
AAAAATCTTTTTCGTCAACAGGCGATTCTATCGATAACAAACGAATAAGTTCCAAGTTGAAATCTTCAAAACTTGTAACTCCGTAACACTCATTAACAATGCTATCGCTTACATCATACATCATATTTGCAATATCAACACCAAGTCGCTCTCCATAAAGTGCGTGTTTTCTACGTTTGTATATAACTTCACGTTGAGAGTTCATAACGTCGTCATACTCAAGCAGTCGTTTACGAATACCGAAGTTGTTTTCCTCAACTTTTTTTTGAGCTCTTTCAATTGATTTGGAAATCATTGAGTGTTGAATTACCTCACCTTCTTTTAAGCCCATTCTGTCCATCATGTGAGAAATCCTATCAGAACCGAATATTCGCATTAAGTTGTCTTCTAAAGACACATAAAAGTGAGAAGAACCCGGATCTCCTTGACGACCGGCACGTCCTCTTAACTGACGGTCAACTCGACGAGATTCGTGTCGCTCTGTACCAATAATAGCAAGACCTCCGGCATTACGTACTTGTTCGCTTAATTTTATATCAGTACCACGACCGGCCATATTTGTTGCAATAGTAACCATTTTTGTTTGACCTGCTTGTGCAACAATTTCAGCTTCGCGTTGGTGTAATTTTGCATTTAATACATTATGTTTTATACCTCGCATTTTAAGCATACGACTTAATAATTCAGATATTTCAACAGAAGTAGTACCAACTAAAACGGGTCTGCCGTGATTTACCAAATCTGCTATTTCATTAATGACTGCATTATATTTTTCGCGTGCTGTTTTGTAAACGGAATCGTGCTCTTCAATACGTATTATTGGTTTATTAGTAGGAATAACAACAACGTCTAATTTGTAAATGTTCCAAAGTTCACCTGCCTCTGTTTCAGCAGTACCTGTCATACCGGCTAACTTCTTATACATTCTAAAGTAATTTTGTAGAGTAATTGTTGCAAATGTTTGAGTTGATGCTTCTACTTTTACTGCTTCTTTTGACTCTATAGCTTGATGCAAACCGTCAGAATATCTACGACCTTCCATAATACGGCCGGTTTGCTCGTCAACTATTTTTACTTTATTGTCAATTACTACATATTCTACGTCTTTTTCAAACAAAGCATATGCTTTAAGTAGTTGATTTATAGTATGAACTCGTTCTGACTTAACTGCATAATCTTGTAACAAGCTATCTTTTTTTGCAAGTTTATCTGATCTGCCAATATCTTCGTGTTCAATTTCTGCTATTTGACTTCCAATATCAGGTAAAATAAAAAAATTAGCATCGTCAGAGTCTCCACTTATTAAGTCAATACCTTTTTCTGTTAATTCTATAGAATTAAGTTTTTCATCAATAACAAAATACAATTCATCAGTAACAATGTGCATATTTTTGTTATTATCTTGCATATAAAAATTTTCAGTTTTATGCAATAAAGACTTCATACCTTGTTCACTAAGGTATTTTATTATAGGCTTATTTTTTGGTAATCCTTTAAATGCTCTTAATAAAAGCAATCCTCCTTTTTCGGTGTCGCCTTCAGCAATTAATTTTTTAGCGTCGGCTAAAATTTGAGTTACTAAAGTACGTTGTACGTTGTATAATTTTTGAACTTTAGGTTTTAATTCATCAAAAAGGTGAATGTCGCCTTTAGGCACAGGACCTGATATGATAAGAGGTGTTCGTGCATCGTCAATTAATACAGAGTCAACCTCATCGACAATTGAATATACATGTTCACGTTGAACTAAGTCTTCCGGGTTAATTGCCATATTATCTCGAAGATAATCAAATCCAAATTCATTGTTTGTTCCAAAAGTAACGTCAGATAAATATGCTTTTTTTCGTGCTTCTGAGTTTGGCTCGTGTTTATCGATACAATCAACAGATAGCCCATGAAATTGATATAAAGGTCCCATCCATTCGGAGTCACGTTTTGCAAGGTAATCGTTAACTGTTACCATGTGAACACCACGATGAGTTATTGCGTTTAAGAATACAGGCAGAGTAGCAACTAATGTTTTACCTTCACCTGTTGCCATTTCTGCAATTTTACCTTGGTGAAGAACAACGCCACCAATCAGCTGTACATCATAATGTAGCATGTCCCATTTAGTCTCATTTCCGCCTGCTGTCCAAGTATTGTAAAAAATTGCTTTATCTCCGTCAATATCAACAAAGTCGTGGGTTGCTGCAAGATCTTTGTCAAAGTCTGTAGCTGTTACAATAATTTCTTCATTTTCTTTAAATCGTCTTGCTGTGTCTTTCATAACAGCAAATGCTTCGGGAAGTATTTCGTCTAAAATCTTTGTGTATTTATCATCAATTACTTTTTCTAGTTTATCAATCTCTGAATAGACTTTTTCTTTTTCGTTTACATCTATGTCTCCTGTTTCGATTTTATTTTTCAGAATAGAAATTTTACTTTTTTCTTCACTAACAGAAGCTTCAATTCTTTTTTTTAACTCTTCTGTTTTTCCTCTTAATTCGTCATTTGTTAATGAAGATAGTTTTTCATATTCTTCTTTAATGCGATTAACAATCGGCATTATCTCTCTGTTATCTCTTTCTGATTTATTACCAAATATTTTTGATAACATGCTATTTATTGAACTCATTCTTTATTTATATTTCTTATTTAAAATTCTATATTCAAGGCTTACAAATTTAAGATTTTTTTACAATATTTTTTATCAATGTTAAATATTAATTAAACATTTTTTGTTTTTTTCTATATGTAACTGAAAAGGCTCTGTTAGAATAATTTTTTTGTTTAAAGAAATGGTATAAAAAAAGCTGCAAGAGTGTTTGATTTACATGAGAAATAC
>JALTDM010000151.1 GCA_027074135.1 Bacteroidales bacterium | reverse complement strand
AAAACGGAAATTTACGACTTAAACGGGAAATTAATTAAAACCGTTCACAACTCAAACACCTGCGACATCTCGAAACTTAAAAGCGATGTGTATATTGCAAAAATATATTTGCGAGACGGAACTATTTTAAAATTCCAAATCGTAAAACTTGATAAATAATTGTTAGTGGTTAATTGAAAAATGTGACAATGTGTTAATGTAATAATGAGATAATGTGAAAATGTGAGAATTATATAATTAACAAATTAGTTAATTAGCACATTAGCAAATTAAAATTACGACTATGAAAAAAATAATATTCATTCTTGCCTTTCTGCCGATAATGACAGCGGCACAAGAAACACTCGACAGCCTTATAGGATGCTATGCAGGTACCTTTATGTACAGAGAAGACCCCGACACCGTATGGACTACCGTGAGACCGGATACACTGATTGTGTTTGATGTGGATACTATGTATGAAAGTAATGGTAATACTATTCATAGGGATGTTGTTAGTTGGTTACTGGTAGAGCCGAACACAATTTTTTCTGACGAACCTCATTATATTTATTATGAAAACGATATTGGATTTTGCACTCTCGGTCTTGGATTTGATGAATGTAATTATTCTACTCTTGATGAAATAAGGCATGCATTATGCGATAGCTATATGTTGGAATTAGTTTTTACCCAACACGACAGTGTTCATTTCCTTGTAGAATGTTTCCAACCTTCTCAATATGACCCGATGAGATATGCGTGGTTCAAAGGGGTAAAATACACTTCCGAGATACCCGACAGTCTGCAAAATATATCTGCACCGATAATAAGAATAAACAATTTGGGCATAACTCTTTATCCGAATCCCGTAAATGAAGTCCTGAATATAAACTTGAGCAAAAAAGAAAAAGTTAAGGTAACAATACACGACATCACAGGCAAAGAAATTTACTGCAGCGATTACAACTTACAACATATAAGCATAAATTTTAAAGACTATGCAAAAGGTGTGTATTTCGTTACGGTAAAAAACAAAAGCGGAGCAGTGACGAAGAAAATAATTTATTAATGTGAAAATGTGAGAATTATATAATTAACAAATTAGTTAATTAGCACATTAGCAAATTAAAATTACGACTATGAAAAAAATAATATTCATTCTTGCCTTTCTGCCGATAATGGCAGCGGCACAAGAAACACTCGACAGCCTTATAGGCTGTTATGCAGGTACTTTTATGTACAGAGAAGACCCCGACACCGTATGGACTACAGTAAGACCGGATACGCTGATTGTGTTTGATGTGGATACTATGTATGAAAGTAATGGTAATACTATTCATAGGGATGTTGTTAGTTGGTTACTGGTAGAGCCGAACACAATTTTTTCTGACGAACCTCATTATATTTATTATGAAAACGATATTGGATTTTGCACTCTCGGTCTTGGATTTGATGAATGTAATTATTCCACTCTTGAAGAAGTTAGACAAGCTTACCGTTATGGAATGGTACTTGTTTTTATACCTAACGATAGTGTTCATTTCTTTGTAGAAGATTTTCAACCTTCTCAATATGATCCGATGAGAAATGCGTGGTTCAAAGGGGTAAAATACACTTCCGAGATACCCGACAGTCTGCAAAATATATCTGCACCGATAATAAGAATAAACAACTTGGGCATAACTCTTTATCCGAATCCCGTAAATGAAGTCCTGAATATAACCCTGAGTAAAAAAGAAAAAGTTAAGGTAACAATACACGACATCACAGGCAAAGAAATTTACTGCAGCGATTACAACTTACAATATATAAGCATAAATTTTAAACACTATGCAAAAGGTGTGTATCTCGTTACGGTAAAAAACAAAAACGGAGCGGTAACGAAGAAAATAATTTATTAATGTGAAAATGTGAGAATTATATAATTAACAAATTAGTTAATTAGCACATTAGCAAATTTACACATTAGCACATTAGCAAAATTAGCAAATTATGAAAAGAATAGTATTTTTGGGTTTAATGTTAGTTTATTTTTTCGGCAGCGCCCAACCGCCTGACGAAGATCCTACCTCATACAGACTCGTTTTTGAAGATGATTTTGATACCATATATCATAGTTTATACACAGTGAACGGGGTATCAGCCTTTACTGACGTTGATACTTCCAAGTGGATAAGCATTGCCCCCTGGATGATGGTAGTGCCCGAATATATTGTGCTTTGTCATAGTGGGGACACCATAAGAGAAAAAATATCATATCGCAGGTGGTGTTTTGAAAATGCCGAAATTGATACCACGGGTCCGGGAATAATAAAATTAATAGCAAAAAAAGAAGATTTTTATGCTCCATATTTTACAATAGGAGATAATGGGATATGGGTACGCCATGATAGTGACCGCATTTTCCACTACTCCAACCAAATGCTGTACAGCAAGCATGCGTATAAATACGGGTATTTTGAGATACGGTTTCGCATACCGTATTACGAAGACTACCGTAAATTATACGGCATAGGACCGAACTTTTGGCTGTGGGGCGACATAGACAAGTGTCACAAATACCAAAATGAAATAGATGTTTTTGAATACGACGGAGCACATTGGGGGTTACCATTTTATCAAATAAACTATTATACAACTAACATCCACTATCAAGAGTGTCATGCCGATTGTCCCGGCAATTGTGATCACAATCATTATACTTCCCATGATACTGAAACTAATGACCTGCACCCTCTTGACTTTAGCGACGGGCAGTTTCACACAATGGCAGTAAAATGGCTGCCAAATGAAATCAGTTTTTATGTGGACGGAGTGAAAACCAGAACATACACAACAGGCGACTTTACTCCGGATATGCTTGCACCAATGCATATCTTTGTTGATATAAATGTGCCTGCTAAAAATTATTGTCATGTTTTCTACGAAAATTATGCGGCATTTCCTTATGTTTATGAAGTGGATTATGTAAAAGTCTGGTCTATAGAACGGTGTAATGAAGACTTCAGCACTTGCCACTTAAATACGTCGCAATATGACAACAATGCCGTATATAACACAATTACCATAGGACAAGGCAGCAATTGCCATACCGAGTTAGCTCCCGGCGACGAGATTCACCTGAAAGCAAACAAAATCATAAGACTAAATCCCGGCTTCAAAGCCGACTCACACAACGGCTCACACTTCAAAGCCGAAATCATTCCTTGCGATACCATTAAAACGGGAAGGCAGATTTATTAGAGAACGAAAACTATTTTTATTAATAAAACTTTTGAAGACGTCATTCCGAATCACTTCATACCGAAGACGTCAACCTGAACTTGTTTCGGCATCTCTATTGTTTCATGTCCTCAAGCTTTTTATAAACTTTATGTGAAAACAAAAACCCCCTTCCATTTCCAACAAAAATAATTACATTTGCACACATTAATAAATAAACTGCTATGCTGAAAAAGATACTGATTATTACCGCATTACTACTAATTCTTGCAGGCATATACTACTATTACACAAGACTTTTCCTATCAAATCAAAAAAACATAAACGAACTCATAGAACTTGCCCCTTCAAATTCCGCCGTAATTCTCAATACATATTCGTTAGAAAAACTTGCAACGCTTCTGGAAGGAAACCGTATATGGCAAGATTTGGTAAAAAACGGACTTGCCAAGCAACTTGACACCCAATACAATTTTATTACCTCATTTCTGAAAAGCGATTCAAAACTTCAAAGTATCACTCAAAATCCTTTTATGCTGACAATAAACAAATCGGGTAAAGATAATGCCACTTTTATTTATTACTTCAAACTGGAAAACATTTTTGCAAACGACAAAGCCACATACAAATACCTGAAAACAAAACTAACTTCCGCCTACACCACATCCGAAAGGAAATACAACGGCTACAACATTCTGAAAATAACTCACGACAAGAAAACTTACCACTTACTCGTTGTCAGCAATGTAGCAATACTTACGACTAATGGCGTGCTTATTGAAAGAATTGCACGCGGCATAAACACCGGTTACTCAATTCTTAACGAAGATAAAAACCTGAAAAAAGCCGTTTCCACAGCAGGAAAAAATGTAGTGGCAAACCTGTATGTTAATTATCCCGCATTTTTTGACATTGCATCAAACTTACTTGTAAAAAATTACAAATACGCAGTAAAAAAACTAAAAACGGCGTCATGGACTGAATTTGATGTTACACTCAAAAAAAATAACATTTCACTCAATGGTTTTACAATTGCTCCTGCTTCGGTTCCGCAATATTTTGATATTTTCAAAAAACAAAAGCCAGTAAAAAACAATATGGAAGAAATTATTCCCTCTTCTGTAGTAAGTTTTATTATGATAGGTATTTCGTCTCCGCAACAATTCAAAAGCGATTATGAAAATTACCTAAAACAAAACTCTTGGTATAAAGATTACGAGAAAAACCTTGACCAATATAATAAACTTCTGAAAATCAAAGTTGATTCGCTGTTTTACTCAATACTTGACAATGAAATAGGTCTAGTAAAACTCACACCGCAAAGTTCCGATATAGAACAAAGTACATTTTTGGTGGCAAAAACAGTAAGCAAACGCCTCGCCACACAAGAGATGCTTAAAATAATAAAGTCTCACGCAGACCATTACGGTAACAAGCAAGACGAATACATTTCTTACTTCAACATTGACGAAGAAACAAAAATTCCGGTTTATTCGTTTCCTATACATTATTTCGGCAAATTGCTTTTCGGCGATATTTTCGGTAAGGTGGAAACATCATTTTTTACTTTCGCAGACAATTACATAATTTTCGGCAACAACAAAAAAGAACTTAAACGCTTTATTCTTGACAACATTCACAGGCACACTTTGGAAACCGATATGGAATACAACGACTTCAAAGAAACTTTGTCAAACAAAAGTAATTTTTACTTTTTCAGCAAAATAACATCCGCATACCCTATTGTTGAAACTTATCTAAAACCAAAACTCGCAGATAAATTCAAAAAACAAAAAGACGCATACGATAAAATTTACGGTATCGGACTACAAATTCAAGGAGGTGATAAATTATTATATACCTCATTATCTACATATTACAACCCTAACACACGTGAAAAGCCACACACGGTTTGGGAAACCCTTTTGGACACCACAATCACATTTAAACCACAACTGGTAATTAACCACAATACAAACAAAAAAGAAATAATCCTTCAAGACGAAAAAAACAATCTTTACCTTATTAATTCGGCAGGCAGGATTTTGTGGAAACTGCACTTACCAGAAAAAATTATCGGAAAGATTTATCAAATAGATTATTACAAAAACAATAAACTACAATATTTATTTAACACACGAACAAAAATGTATGTGATAGACCGCAATGGTAATTATGTTGAGCACTACCCTATTACTTTGCGTTCACCAGCAACCAACCAACTTGCCCTTTTTGACTATGACAACACTAAAGATTATCGTATTTTCATTGCAGGCAAAGACAAACATATTTACCTTTACAGCAAAGAAGGTAACGTTATCCCGGGTTGGAAATTCGGGAAAACCGATGCTCCTGTTTATCAAAGAATCCAACATTTCAAAATAGGCGATAAAGACTATATAGTTTTTGCCGACAGTCTGAAAACTTATATTCTCAACAGACGTGGTGAAGACCGTGTGAAAGTAAAAAAATTCTTTTCAAAATCAAGAAACAGTATTTTTTACCTGGATAAAATTAATGACAAATTTTATCTAATAACAACAGACAATAAAGGTACAATATATTACATTGATTTTGATGGCAATGTAACCGAAAAACAAATAAAAATCTTTTCACCTTCACACTATTTCAAAATGCTTGACATAGACAGAGACGGAAACAAAGATTACATTTTTGCCGATAAGAATAATTTCATAGTTTTTGATAAAAACGGCAAAACTAAATTCGAATACGAGTTCGAAAATCCGGTTTACTTCCCTCCAATTATTTTTAACTTCCCAAACAATGTAGTAAAACTCGGTATTGTGGACAGAACATCATCCCTTGTTTATCTTTTCAACAGTGACGGTTCTATTTACAACGACTTCCCACTTGAAGGCAATTCTCCGTTTACAATAGGTCACTTTAATGAAAATTCAGTTAAATTCAACTTAATAGTAGGCAGCAACGACAACTTTTTGTACAACTACGAAGTGAATTAGATTATGATATGATTGGGGCATACAAAAATATTCTGCAAGCGATAGGACATACACCATTGATAAGAATAAACAGGTTGAATCCTAACCCAAATGTAGAAATATACGCAAAAGTGGAAGGCTTTGAACCTTCGGGCAGTATAAAAGACCGTATAGCCCTGAAAATGATTGAACAAGCCGAAAACGAAAGTACACTCACCAAAGATAAAATAATAATTGAAGCAACAAGCGGGAACACTGGCATATCGCTTGCAATGATTGGTGCTATTAAAGGCTACAAGGTAATAATTGTAATGAGTGAAGCTGTATCTCCCGAAAGAAGAAAAATCATAAAAGCATTCGGAGGAGAAGTCATACTCACACCGGCAGCACAAGGTACTGACGGAGCAATCCGTAAAGTAAAAGAAATAACAAATGCTGCACCTGATAAATATTTTACTACAGACCAATTTTCCAACAAATACAACAAGTTGGCTCATTACCGCACAACAGCCCAAGAAATTTGGGAACAAACAGGCGGTGAAATAGATTATTTCGTCTCTGCAATAGGAACATCGGGAACTATTATGGGCATAGGTAAAGCCCTAAAAGAAAACAAGCCTTCAATTAAAGTAGTATGTGCCCACCCCGAAAAAGGGCACTACATCCAAGGACTGAAAAACCTTGATGAAGCAATTATTCCGGCAATTTATGACCCTGAACTAATTGACATTAAAATAGATATTCCCACGGGAAAAGCCTTTGAAACTGCAAGAGAAATCATAAAAAAAGAAGGTATCTTTGTTGGAATGAGCAGCGGAGCTGCAATGCTTGCCGCAATAGAAACGGCAAAAAATATTGATAAGGGCAACATCGTAGTTATTTTCCCCGACAGGGGCGAAAAGTATTTAAGTACAGAACTGTTTTGATTTTAAAAAATAAACTAAAAATAAAAAAGAAACTAATATGAAAACAATACAAGAATTAAAAGATTTTGCAACACAAGTAAGAAGAGACATAATAAGAATGATAAACAATGCAAATTCAGGTCATCCCGGAGGTGCTCTCGGTGCTACCGACTATTTAACCGTTCTTTACAATAATTTTATGGAATACGACCCTAAAAACTTCACAATGGACGGCGTAGGAGAAGACTTGTTCTTCCTTTCAAACGGTCACTTGTCGGCATTGTGGTACAGCATAATGGCAAGGGTAGGATATTTTGATATAAAAGAACTCTACACTTTCCGTAAAATTAACAGCAGACTTCAAGGGCATCCTACTACTGAAGAAGGACTTCCCGGAGTGAGAATTGCATCGGGCTCGTTGGGGCAAGGATTATCGGCAGCCATTGGTGCAGCACTTGCAAAAAAAATAAACGGTGACCCGAAAACCGTATATGTACTTATGGGCGACGGTGAATTGCAAGAAGGCAATCCATGGGAAGCAGCAATGTTTGCCCCCCATAACAAAGTTGACAACATAATTGCTGCTGTAGATTACAACGGACAACAAATTGACGGTCCTGTTGACAAAGTATTATCACTTGGCAACTTACAAGCAAAATGGGAAGCATTCGGTTGGGATGTAATCGTGTGCGAAAACGGCAATGACATTGAAAAAATCATCTACACCCTTACTGAAGCAAAAAGAAGACTCAGCAAAGGTAAACCTATAATCATCCTGTTAAAAACTGTGATGGGTAAAGGTGTTGACTTTATGGAAAACGATTACCGTTGGCACGGCAAAGCTCCAAGTGACGAAGAAGCAGAAAAAGCATTAGCCCAATTGCCTGAAACTTTGGGTGATTTTTGATTATATTGTTTAAGTGGCAATAAATTGACAATACCCTCAAAAAATTAATTTGGGGGTATTGTTTATTATAAAAAAGCTATTTTCTCCATTGGAGATTTTCTATGTGGTTATATTATTTTTTCAATGAAAATAAAACAAAAAACTCAGAAACTCCTTATTTATTTATTTTTCTTGGCAATTCCGCTTATCTACCACAATTTTGCTTACATAGGTCATTACGGATATGATGATATTCAATATGCTAAGTTGGCAAACGACTTAAACCACAATAAAGTAAACTACAACGACCATTTTTCTTACAGATGGACCATTATTACGGGCACTGCCGTTTCATACAAATTATTCGGAATCAATGATTTTGCTTCTGCCTTACCTTCAATGATTCTAAACATTATAATAATTTCTCTAATCTTTCTTGTCCTTTACAATGAGCCTCCAACACACATAATAATAGGATTAGCTTTATATGTTTTAAATCCCGCCACACTCTTTTGGTCAGATAAATTAATGCCCGACATCTATGTTTCTTTTTCTATTCTACTGACAATACTTTCTATATACTTCTACAAATTTAAAAATCCTAAAAAACATACAATTCCTTACTCCATACTATCGTCAACTTCAATATTTTTCGGCTTTATCTCAAAAGGCACAATTGTTTTCGTCATACCTCTGGTTTTAATTTTGTTTGTTATTGACATTGCAAACAAAAAACACATAAAATTCTGGACATTTTCTTTTCTGTTTTCCTTCGTTCTGATAATAATCTATTTTGCTTTGTTTGAAATAATGTACGGAAATTCTTTTATCCGCTTCAAAGCAATGGCAAACAACAGCTACTTGAACTTATGCAGTTACGACAAAGAATCTGTAGAATTTTTATTACGCAGAATCTCCTACGAGTTGATTTTAGAATTTATAAAACAAACCTTATTTGTAGGCTTAATCTTTGTTTTTGCCGCTTTTATATCAAAAAAAATAAAACACCTCTTAAACCCAAACAACAAAGATTCGTTTTTTATTTTCAGCTCATTAGTGCTTTTTTTATCGGCAAATTTTATGTCGATTTCATACAATCATTACATACCAATGTGTCCTGATATAAGGCATTACATGTTCTTGGTACCAGTATTAGCGATAGCTTCTGCTCCAATTGTTACAGGATTTATTGAAAACAATAAATACAAACTACAAATAATTACACTACTGGCAATAACAACATTTTTAGCCTACCTAAATCACTACAATACTTTTAAAACCCTTTACTTACCTATGCTGATATTATTTTTTGTTTTTGCATTATTTCCAAAAAAGAAAGTCTTTATAAACACTTTTATAATCTTA
>JALTDM010000150.1 GCA_027074135.1 Bacteroidales bacterium | reverse complement strand
AAAGATAAAAATAATGGCGGAACATTATATGAACATCTGAGAAGAAAAGGCAGACGGTACAGAAAAATAGGAAAACTAAAAGACAGTAGAGGTATTATTAAAGATAGAGTTGATATAAATATGCGCCCTAAAATTGTTGATGAAAAAAGCAGAATAGGTGACCTTGAAATTGATACTATTATCGGTAAGAATCAAAGAATGCCGTATTAACTATAACTGACAGACTATCAAATTATGTGCGGATAGAAAAATTAACCGGTAAGAATGCTAAAGAATTGGCTGACAAACTAATTAGTAAACTTAAACCTTTCAAAAAATTTATCCATACTATTACAAGTGATAATGGTAAGGAGTTTACTGAACATAAAAAATTGCTAAAGAACTAAATATCAATTTTTATTTTGCACGTCCTTATCACGCTTGGGAAAGAGGAACTAATGAAAATATAAACGGACTTATCAGACAATATTTATCTAAAGGCAGTTCTTTTGAAAATATTGATAAAGAGCAGATTATAAGGTTATAAAATAAACTTAATAATAGACCAAGAAAAAAATTAGGGTTTTTGACACTTAATGAATTTTTCAATAAAAAAATAAACCGTGAGCATTCTTGGGCTAAAGCCTCTTTAACCAATAATTAACAACTGAAAACTTACCACTATTTGTCACCCTCTGAGCCGTCAGATGAAAAGTGTCAATGGTACAACTCCCCAAAAAGTATCCGGTCAGATAAATTGAGTTTGAAACGGGACTATAAACAACTGTTCTTGGTTCTTCGGTTTTAATATTATCCCAATCATTAAAGTAAGGTCCGCCAAAGACTTTGACCCATTTTTCATTACCGTTTGCATCGTATTTGGCAAGAAATATGTCTTTATATCCGTTTACAGCAAAAGTATCCGTTTGGAAATATGCAGTGTCATACATAACAGTTCCGATTACATAAATATTACCTTCGGAATCTTGACAAACCGACATTGCCTTATTATATTGCCACCTGCACTAATAACAGCCCACAACCAATGTTGTGAATATCCGGAAAAATAATTTAACAGGATAATAATTATTAATAATATTTTCGTTTTCATAAGAAAAAATGATTAAGAGTGAACAAATTACTTCAAATAAATCACTTGAACAAAAAACTTTCTGTTTTTATTTTATTCCAAAATAAGATATACCTTTGCCGCCCGATTTTAAAAAGATGGAGGAAGATGATATGCAAATATTCCAATTAGTGAATGTTAATGACATTATTTCTATTTTCATGGTATTGTTTGCCATAATTGATATTACAGGTTCATTGCCTATCATTATTGATATCAAGAATAAAGTTGGTAAGATCAATGAATTTCAGGTAACTTGGGTTTCGTTTGCCTTGATGTTGTCTTTTTTATTTATCGGAGAATCTTTGTTGCGCATGTTTGGTGTGGATATTTCATCATTTGCCATTGCAGGTGCTTTTGTTATTTTTCTTATTGCATTGGAAATGGTTTTGGGTATAGAGATTTTCCACAATCAGAACATCTCGGGAGCTTCCATTGTACCTTTGGCGTTTCCTCTTATTGCGGGTGCCGGGTCTATGACTACGTTGTTGTCTCTCAAAGCACAATATGCTACTATTAACATAGTTATTGCTTTGACGCTTAACATGATAGTTATTTATATTGTATTACGTTTAGCCGGTTTTTTTGAAAAAATTTTAGGACCTACAGGTATTTATATTTTGAGAAAAATGTTCGGAATAATTTTGATTGCAATTTCGGTGAAACTTTTCACAGCAAATACAGGTATTGAACTGGCATCACATTAAGTTTCATAATCCGGATAAACTTTTGTATATTTGCATAAAATATGAATTAAATGGGTAGGAAAATTTTATTTGTTTTCGTTATAACATTTTTCAGTATATATCCTCTTGTTTTATTTTCACAGTCTTATATAAAAGGTAAGATTACTGCTGCAGATGATAAAAAGCCTATTCAGTTTGCAAATGTTGTGATTCCCGGGACTGAAATAGGTACAATGTCTGATGACGAGGGAAAATTTTACTTGGACTATCCTGATTCTTTAAAAAAAGATCATGACTTACTAATTTCGGCAATAGGATATAAAAGATTCCGTCAGCCGCTTGCCCAACTGCCTAAAAATTTGAATGTTTCGTTAGAAGATTCTTTGTTTTTACTCGAAGAAGTAAAAACAGTGGCATACAATTATTTTATGCCACTCAAATGGCAAAATAAAAGGAATAAAAAGGAAGAAGTTCTACTAACTTTTGCAGCAAGGGATAAGGGTACTATAGATAATTTCTTGAAGGTCTTTAAAGAATATCAACGTAAATCAAAAAGGAAAACAGATAATTTTTATGTCTGGCGAAAAGTAAAAATAGATCACATAGATGATAAAATAAAAGTTTTGTTGTTGATTTTGCCATGTGCTTATTGTCCCGTTGAAGGCTCGTTAAATGTGACCATGCTGGTAAAAGGCAAAAAAAACGGCAACCTTATGGAGTCCGACCAATACAAGGGTGTTGTAATCAGCTATTTCCAAAGCCTTCTGGACAAATCAATGAAGCAGGGTATAAGTCTGGATTTGCTAGATAGAAAAGGTAAGATGGCTTTTAAAGACAGTAAACCATATACCGGCAAGGTTTTTAAATATTACAAATCGGGGCAAAAAGGCTTAGTCGGGCAGTATGTGAACGGTAAAAAAGATGGAGTTTGGCAATATTGGTATAGTAATGGTTCTGAAAAATTAATAGGAATATTTAAAGAAGGAGTGAAAATTGGAGAGTGGAAATTGTGGTATCCTAACGGACAAATAAAAATGTTGGTACATTATAAAGATGGTAAACTTGACGGAATTAATACTTGGTGGTATCCTAATGGTATAAAGAAAAAGGAAGCAATTTTTAATAATGGTAAATTTATTAACAAAAAGGAATGGGACGAAAAAGGAAGATTAATGGTAAAATCGTTTTAAGCATAGTTTTCTTATTAGTTACTTTGTATTCAAGTGCAGTGCAATTAAGGTATGACGATTATGTTTATGAAGATTCTATAAAAACCGTCTTGCTCTTTCAAAAAGGCAATTCTCTGTCGTATCCTGTACTCAGGTTAAATTCCGGAGATAAATTGGTTTTAATGTTTGACGATTTGACTGGTAATGCACGTAACTTGTCCGTAAAATTTGTTCATTGCGATGAAAACTGGAAGCCATCCAATATTTCTACCATGGACTATATGACAACTTTTGAAGTTGATAACATTACGGACTACGATTATTCTTTCAACACGTTAATGTATTATGTGCATTACAAATATGAGTTTCCGAATGATAACATAGGTTTTAAGATTTCTGGTAATTATGTCTTATATGTTTATGAATCGGACAACGAAGATAAGATCTTATTAAGCAAAAGGTTTGTTATTACGGAAGATATGATTAAGGTAAATATTAGGGTAAAGACGCCGGAATTGCCAATGTACCGTAAAAATTATCAAGAATTATATGTTAATTTGGATATAAGTTCCTTGTCGGGTGTTACATCTCCAATGGATCAAATTAAATTATACATTTTGCAAAACAATAGGTGGAAAACTTTGCATAAAAATATAAAACCATATTCCATACAAGATAAAAAGTTAATTTATCGCTATGACGACAAATTGCTGTTTAAAGGCAATAATGAGTTTCGTTATTTTAATACTAAAACGACACGTTTTTTGTCGCAACATATAGCAACTATAAGATATGAAAAACCTTATTATCACTTTTATTTATATCCCGATCCCGTAAAAAAGTATAAACAATATCTTTATGAAAAAGATTTGAACGGGAAATATTATATTGATGTGCAAGACGGAAATAATCCCGAGTTGGAAGCAGATTATGTTTATGTACATTTTTATTTGCCGTATGATGTGCCGTTATTGACAGGCGACTTGTATATTTCGGGAGAAATGACTAACTGGCAATATACAGACGAAAATAAGTTGAAATATGATTATGAACACAAAGCATATTATACTTCATTATTATTAAAACAAGGTTTTTACAATTACCACTATACTTTTGTAGATAAACAAACGGGAAAACCTGATGATACTTTGATAGAAGGCAGCTATAACGATACCGAGAATGATTACCTGGTATATGTTTATTTCAGACCTGCGGGAGGACGTTATACTCGTTTGGTAGCAGTATCCAAGGCAAATAGTTTAAAGCAATAAAAGTGCCCCGAGGAGGATTCGAACCCCCACCGACGGATCCGAAGTCCGTAGTTCTATCCATTAAACTATCGGGGCAGTATTGGGTTTAATTTAAAAATAATCTTAGCTGGAGGGCTATTTTATCTTTCAATTCTTTTCTTTCTACTATGTAATCAAGGAATCCGTGTTCAAGTAGGAATTCAGAAGTTTGGAATCCTTCCGGCAAATCCTTTTTTATAGTTTCCTTAATTACACGAGGACCTGCAAAACCTATAAGTGCTCCGGGTTCTGCAATGTTTATATCACCGAGCATAGCGAATGATGCGGAAACACCACCTGTTGTAGGATTTGTCATTAAAGAAATATATGGCAATCCGGCCTTGGAGAGTTGTGTCAGTTTCGCAGATGTTTTTGCCATTTGCATAAGCGATAGCGATGATTCCATCATTCTGGCACCACCTGATTTCGAAATAATTATCAATGGTAAATTATTTTCAATACAAAAATCAACTGCTCTTGATATTCTTTCTCCTACAACTGACCCCATAGAGCCGCCTATAAAATTAAAATTCATTGAGGCAACCACTGCAGGTATTTTGTTTATTTTACCTGTTGCAACTGT
Source organism: Bacteroidales bacterium (assembly GCA_027074135.1). Classification (GTDB taxonomy): domain Bacteria; phylum Bacteroidota; class Bacteroidia; order Bacteroidales; family JALTDM01; genus JALTDM01. The sequence goes on along the minus strand of JALTDM010000150.1, from coordinate 4,535 downwards.
AATTGCTTCGGTAGTTTTAGTTTTTTTTATGGTTTCTTCAAGTCTTTGTTTGTATGGTTTTCTGTCAACAAAATTTAGCGGATCTTTAGGTAAGATATTTTCAAATAGAACTTCGTATTTATCATCATCGAAAAGTATTTTGAAATATTCTTTGCTCGGTATTCTGTCGTGGTAATTACACTTTTGACACACGAATAAGTTTTCTTCGTGTTCGTCCTTTGGAACAATGTGCCCGCATTCCGGGCACTTGAACCAAAGACCTTCTTTTATTTCTTTTTTTTCTTTTGTCGAGGTTGTTATACCTTGTTTAAATCTTTTGAACCAACCCATAAAAATTGTTTTTGTTAAGCTACTGTAATTTCATCTGCAAGGTAAACATCTTGAATAGCATGCAAGAGTTCTATACCTTCTTTCATTGGTTTTTGGAATGATTTTCTACCTGTGATAAGTCCCATTCCGCCTGCACGTTTGTTTACCACAGCTGTATAAATGGCATCTGCAAGGTCGTTGTTGCCTGATGCACCACCTGAGTTGATCAGACCTGCTCTTCCCATATAACTGCTTATAACTTGATATCTTGTCAAATCAATCGGATGGTTATTTGTCAGTTCTGTATAAACTTTTTCGTTTGTTTTTCCAAACTTGAGTGCTTTAAAACCACCGTTAGTTTCAGGCATTTTTTGTTTTACAATATCAGCTTGGATTGTTACACCGAGATGGTTTGCTTGTCCTGTAAGATCGGCTGCAAGATGATAATCTACACCGTCTTTTTTAAATGCACTATTGCGAAGATAGCACCAAAGTACTGTAAACATACCGAGTTCATGTGCCCTTTCGAATGCTTGTGAAACTTCAATTATTTGTCTGTTACTTTCAGGTGAGCCGAAGTATATTGTTGCACCTATACCAACTGCACCAAGATTCCATGCTTCATCAACAGAAGCAAACATTATTTGGTCATATTTGTTAGGATAAGTCAATAATTCATTGTGATTTATTTTTGCAATGAAAGGTATCTTGTGTGCGTATTTTCTTGCTACACTACCCAAAACTCCAATTGTGGTAGCCACTGCATTTGTGCCTCCTTCTATTGCAAGTTTGATGATATTTTCAGGATCAAAATAATCCGGATTTGGAGCAAATGATGCACCTGCACTGTGTTCTATACCTTGGTCTACAGGTAAAATTGACAAGTAGCCTGTTCCTGCTAATCTTCCGTGGTTAAATAACCATTGAAGATTCTTCATTACATTTATATTTCTGTTTGATGGGAAAACTACCCTGTCAACGAAATCAGGTCCCGGTAAATGTAATTTTTCTTTAGGAATTGTTTTGGTTTTATAATTCAATAAATAGTCGGCTTTGTCGCCTAAAAGTTCTACTATTTTGTCTATTGTTGCCATTGTTGCTGGTTTTTAATTTTTAGCAAAGTTAATATTTTTTTATTTATCAATAATTGCAAAAATAAAAAAAGGCCTCCGCAATGGAGACCTTTTAATTTTTATAAGTAAATTAACCTTTACTTAACGATGTTTACTTTTGCAGTTTTTACAGTGTCGTTGTCAATAACTTTAACAATGTATGTTCCTTCTTTGAGGTCTACTACACTTACAACAGCATTTTTATCAGCATCAACAATTTCTTTAACTTTTTCTCCAACTAGATTGTAAATGCTGATAGTTGCACCTGTGTTGTTTTCTACATAAATGTTTGTTGATGCAGGATTTGGATAAACTTTAAGTGAGTTCATTTCAACTGTTGAAACTGAGCCAGTGGTGTCAGGATTAGATGTATGTGTAGGCCAATACAATTTAACATCTGGAACACCTGCCCCTGTGTAGTAGAATGAACCCCCAAATTGTAGGATAGTTTCATTTTTGTAATCATGTGGGAATACGTTATCAGCACCTATTCCAACATATTGTGTACTATCTATATATTCTTTTACACCTACGCCATAAAAAGTTCCACCTTGGAATAATTCAGAAAAACCATCGGAGTTAAAATTTAGTCGAAAATAATCTCCATCGCCTAATGTAGTTACATCAATAGGATCTCCGCTTAATTTTTCATTCCATTGTCCTGCAGAAAGATCATATTCATAAACAACAGGCTGAATTTCACCTGAATAAGTACCGGCATTTTGGTTTGAAGCTAAATAAATTAAAATCGATTTAAAAGTATCCGGATTAGGTAAATAATAAACTGTTCCTATAAAATCTCCACTTTGTGTTCCTGAAAAAGAATTAATACTTAACAACCTTGAAATAGTTGTAGCCCTGGACATAAGAGTATCACTCATATTGATTTCAAAATTATTTATAGGCACATTATTTTCAAGATATTCATCAGTATCTCCATTTACATTTAAAGAAATCTCAAAATTATAAGTATAATTTCCTGTTGTATCTAAAAATAAGTTTTCAGCACCTACTCCAGCTGTATCATAAATTGTATTCCAAAAGATTGTATCTCTTGTTCCAGGTGCCAAGGGTTGCATTGTTGTTGTAGAATCTGTTGTTTTGGTAAATACTGTATTGCCGTCTTTCTTAAGAGCTACTGTCATTTCCGGCGTTACATTATTAATTCCATTATTATAAATAAATGATTCTACTCTAGTAAAGTATGTTCTTTCATTTTTGTATATTGTGCTATACCAACCACCACCTAGGAAATTTACGTGAAACATTTCACCGGCTAAATCAACTTGAGGTGCTTCTATTACAGCAATATCATCTATATTCCATGCATAGTCCCAACCACCATGATAGTGGAATCTAATATGTACAGTGCTTTGCCCTGCAGCAACAGAAGAAATATTTACTCTAAATGGAGTAGTATCTGAAACACTGGTTGGAGTTGAAGCATTAACTTCAAATGATGTCCAGTTTACACTGTCTGTACTTACTTCAATAAACATTTGTGTTGTTTGCCATTTACGATATTTTTGTTGACCTATAATTGCTACTGATTGATAAGCAGATAAATCTAAAGTTCCTACATATTCAATGTATGCGTCTTCTCCATTATCAGTACCGTTAGCATCTGCGTCATAAATAGCATATCCGTTTTGCCATGTTGTTGAATGAATAGTTCCAGTATGATAACCAGCACTAGGATCGTCAGTATTTTGAATAGCCCAATCACCGTTACCTCCGGTATGATACATTGTCCAATCACTTGCTTGTGAGAAATCATTGTACCAAATTGTATCACCAATAGCTTTTGTTAAATTTAACTGATACGACTTGTAAGGAATGACTTCCTTTGTTTTCATTCTTTCGGTAGCTTGAAGTAAATTCTTTTGTGCAAACCCAGAAATTGCAAAAATTACCGCTACCACTGCTAAAATAATTCTTTTCATAGTTGTTAATTTTTTATTGTTTGGCAAAGATATGTAATTTTATGTAATCTGCAAAATCATTTTGTTACTCTATCTAATTTTTTTATTACTACAAAGATAAATATAGCCGACATCACAGCCATAAATACCAGAATCCCAAAGAATTGCCACAGCTCTATTTTTTCCCATAAAGCTCCAATTAACCCTGCCAATAAGTTCCCGACAGCAGTTGCTCCCAGCCATCCACCTTGCATAAGTCCTTTTAGTTTTGGAGGTGCTACTTTGGAAACAAATGATATTCCCATCGGAGATAAAAACAGTTCTGCAATGGTGAGTACAAAATAGGTACTTATAAGCCAATAAGGTGAAACCAGATTGTATCCAATATCAGGATTTTTATTTAATAATCCCGGTGATGGAAGTCCGTAAGAAGCAATAACCATAATTAAAAATCCTAACCCTGTTATTAGCATACCTATGCCTATTTTCCTTGGCGTTGTAGGTTCTTTTTTCCTTTTTCTTAACCAAGAGAAAAAACTGATAACCACAGGTGTTAAGAAAACTATAAATATTGGATTGAATTGTTGAAATTTTGCTGGTGTAATATGCATCTTATCTTGAAATGTCCCTGTGGACCACATTGCAAACCCAAGTCCTAAAACAAAGAGTCCGCCTCCAATAGCTTTTGTTTTGACAGATACTTTTTTGCTTAGCATCATTATTATTCCTATAATAGCAGTAATTACAGGAAGGAGAGCCTTTAAATCAAAAAGTATGTAAGTATATTTGCCTACAACATTCTGGGTGTAATCCCTTGCAAAGATAGTAAGGGTAAAGCCATTTTGGTGAAATGCCATCCAGAAGAAAATAACAACAAAGAAAACTAAGAATAAAGCTATAAGCCTTTCTCTTGTTTCTTCTTTAGACAGTTCAACAACTTGAGTGTTTGTGTCGTTATTTTTCATTTTTTCTTTTTCGGTAATATCTGCAGACTTGTAGTATTTTCGGAAACTTATAAATATTAGAAACGAAACAATCATACTTGCCGCTGCAATTGCAAATCCGGCATTATAAGACAAAGATAATGTATCAATATATTGATGAGCAAAGGTTGTAAGGTCGGTAAACTTATCTCCCATTTGGTGTTGAGCAAGCTCAAGAAATTTAGAGGTGTCTTTTAAATTTCCTGCTA
>JALTDM010000149.1 GCA_027074135.1 Bacteroidales bacterium | reverse complement strand
GTAAATAATCAATTTTTTCTTCCGTGGGTTCTATTTCATTTTTAATGAACATAGGTATTTCCAGCCCTTTCATAGCCATAGCTACGGCGTAAGCTGTTGTGTAAATGTCTTTTATGTCAAAAACATTTCTTTTATTTCCTTCGTCAAGTATCTGAATGATGAAGTTAAGCTCGGTTTCATCGTGTTTAGTCCTTATTTGTTCTATAAATTCATAATGGCTTAAATATTCACTTTTAAGAGCATCATAATAGTTAGATAGTTCTTGTATTCTTTGCATACGGTGCAAGACATATTGTTTAAGTTTTTCTTGCGGACTTATGTCTTTTCTATCAATTATTGCTTTTAATTCATTTGCAAGGATATTTGCTTCTTTGTCCACAACTGCCTTAAAAATTTCCTCTTTGTTTTTAAAGTAATAATACAATGAACTTTTTCCTTTGTGTGCTGCCATTGCAATGTCGTCTATTGTAGTCTTTTTGTATCCGAATTTCCTGAACAGTTGTGCTGCAAGGTCTATTATTTTCTCTACTTTAATGTCTTTAGGTTTTTCTTTATTCATAATATTTGAATGTTTGACTTTTTGAACAAAATACAAAATCGTTCCAAAGTTATATGTTTTATTTTTTACGGAGATGATTTTTTTGATAAAATTTTTAATATTTTTTGTATGATATTGTTGTTTATGTGGTTATCTCATTAGTTTGTGATGTTTTTTTAGTGTTGGTTAGAAGTTTTTCTTAAGAAAGTATAATGTTAATGGGTTTTGTGATTGTAAAAAAATGTAGATTTGTTTAAAATAAGTTAGACTTATGTTAAGAAATGTTTTAGCGGTATTGTTTATTATTGTTTTTGCCGGGAAGATTGAGGCTCAACCTTTATCTTTCGGACTTTCTTACGGGAATAATTTCACACACGCGTATCCGCTTATGGAAGTTGTAACTTCGGATGAGATAAATTCATCTGCAACAGCAAGCAATCAGTACGGCTTTTTATTGCGATATAAGTTTAGTTCATCTAGCGATAATTGGTTGGGGTTGGAAACAAGATTGATAGAAAGACGGACTTCATATCATTATTACATGATGGCAGGAGGTTATCTTATGGATGGCAATTATTACTTAAAGGCTTGGGAAATTCTTTTGAGTTACAGCCAGCACATTTTTTATATTAAAAACAGGCTTTCTTTTAATTTACATTTTTTCGGCGGATTTTCAAATCCTGTTGATTATAGGTTTGTTGTTTATAATCCTTCTTCCGGTGTTTATGAGAATGTAGAACCGAGGCATAAAAAGGGTATAGTCGCAGGATACGGTTTTAATGTTTTGTATCCGGTATTTAACAGAAGGTTAAGTTTATTTGTAAAGGGCTCGTTGTCTTATGTAAATATAAAATATTTGTATAGTGTTGAGTGTGAGGTTGGTGTGCTTTATAATTTTAAATTCCGACACGATTTGCCTGGTGATGAATTATAAAAACTATTACTTTTTAGACGATACAAAGAACGAAAAATCTTTGTTAAAATGATGCAAATAGTGTAACAAGTCCATATGCAGCTACAAATTGCGATTGAATCACATACGATTCAATAGTGCGGGAACAGATAAATTTTGATTTAAGAATATCGAATAGTGAATTTTATTTTGAAATTCAACATTGAATATTCGTTATTCATAGTTCTTAGTTTAAGAAAGATTGGTGATGAAAAGTTTTAAATTTTTTATAAATTAACAACTTCTTCTTTTAATGCGGGGATAGTTTTTTATTAGATTTGTATGGTTGGTAATTTTTTATTTTTTATATGAAGAAACTTATTATCAGAGGAATAGCCTTGTTGGTAGCTTCTTTGACGGTTTTGTTGGCAGTAATGTCTTTTTCTATAGCAGGTAATAAGCCTGATGCATTTATTGTTCCGCCAGTAGATACGATAAAGGTTCCGCCGCCTTACTTGAAGTATATAAATTCTAAACAAGTAGATTCCATTCTTAATTTACTTACAACCGAACAAAAAGTGGCTCAACTGCTTATGTTGCCAGTATATCCCATGCAAAATGATAATGCTTTTGCAAAAGTAAGGGATACTGTTTCAAAATATGGGATTGGTGGTGTGATTATTTTCAAAGGACATCCGCACAGAATAGCTGATTTGGTGAATAAGTTGCAAAAAAGTGTGAGAATACCTTTGCTTACCTCAATAGATGGGGAGTGGGGAGTGAGTATGCGTGTGGATAGTACAGTTGAATTTCCGAGGCAAATGATGTTGGGAGCGATCAGGAATGATTTTTTGATTTATAAAATGGGAGAGGAAATTGCCCGCGAATGCAAACTTCTGGGTATTAATATAAATTTTGCTCCCGTTGTGGATATTAATACCAATCCAAAAAATATAATTATCGGCTACAGGTCGTTTGGCGAGGATAAATACAAAGTTGCTGTTAAAGGTTTTTACTACTACCGCGGTTTGCAAGACAATGGTGTGCTTGCTGTTGCAAAGCACTTTCCCGGACACGGTGATACCAAAAAGGACAGCCATAAGACTTTGCCCGTAATAAGATACGGTTACGACAAAATGTATGATTTGCATTTATACCCGTTTCGCTATTTGATAAATACGGGTATAGGAGCGGTGATGGTTGCACATTTGCACATACCTGCATTGGACTCTACGCCGAATATTGCTTCCACTTTGTCTCCTGCGGTGGTGAAAGGTGTTTTGTACGATTCTCTTAATTTTGATGGCATTTCATTTACCGACGCATTGAATATGAAAGGTGTGGCTGCGTATTGGGACCCCATTACCATAAACGAAAAGGCTTTTCTTGCGGGCAATACGATTTTGCTTATGCCAAAAGATATTGGTAAAACTATAAAAGAAATTGCAAAAGCTGTTGAGAAAGGTGAAATCAGTAAGTCTGATCTGGATTCTCGTGTTCGAAAAGTGCTTGCTCTCAAAGAATGGACGGGCTTGCTAAATGGGAAAACACCGCAAGTTGATACAACCAATTTGAATAAAAAGTTGCTGAATGACAAGGTGATATCTCTCAAAGAAAAGTTGGTAAATTGTGCGATAACTCTATTGAGGAATGAAGATAATTTTTTGCCTGTCAGGAATTTAAAAGATAAAAAAGTTGCAGTTGTTACAATATCAAAAGACGGGGAATTGCCTGCTACTTATGCTGATTATATGAATAAATATGTGCTTAGCAAGCGGATAACCTTGAAATACGGTGACAAAATCCCTGATTTGAGTAAGTATGATTACGTTTTTGTATCCCTATTTGCATCATCAAGAAGACCAAGGCACAATTACGGTATTCCGGCAAAAGTGTTTGAGCAGATAAACGCTTTAAAAGCCAAGAAATCAGCTTTTATTTTATTTGGCAGTCCGTATTTGCTTAATAATATCCGCACAAAGAATTTCACATCCGTAGTAGTGGCATATGAAACGGATGAAACGGTTCAAAAAATTGTACCACAAAAGATTTACGGTGCTTACGGATTTGGTGGTATTTTGCCTGTGAGTGCCGGAGAATACACCGCAGGTACATCTATTACTACCAAACCCTTAAAAAGGCTAAAATATGGAGTACCTGCAGATGTTAATATGAATGCCGATACTTTGGCATTGATAGATAAAATAGTGGAAGAAGGTATTGAAAAGAGAGCATATCCGGGAGCACAAGTTTTGGTTGCAAGAAACGGGGTAGTGGTTTATGATAAGATGTTTGGCTATTATACTTATGATCAGAAAGTTAAAGTCACGGATACAACGATTTATGACCTTGCTTCCGTAACAAAATTGGCAGCTACTACATTGTCGCTTATGAAACTTTATGAACAAGGGAAATTCAAGTTAGACGATAAATTGTCCCAATATTTGCCATGGCTGGATACTACAAACAAAAAGGATATAACATTCCGTGAAGTGCTTACACACCAAGCAGGGCTTACTCCGTGGATACCTTTTTATCTGAAGCCGATGAAAGACAAAAAGTTGTATGACAGCATTTTTTCAAAAGTCGATACCGGTAAGTTTTTGTTGCAAGTGGTGGACAGTATGTACATGGATACGAATTATGTAAAAGAGATGTTTAAGCTAATAGCTGAGTCACCGATGCACAAAAAAGAATATAAATACAGTGATATTGGTTTTTATTTGTTTAAGGTGATGATTGAAAAAATGACGGGAAAGAAGTTTGAAGATTATGTTGAAGAAAATTTTTATAAACCGCTTGGTGCATATTATACATTGTTCAACCCACTGAGAAGGTTCCCAAAAGGAATGATAGCACCTACCGAAAAGGATAATTATTTCAGACACAGGCTTGTTCAGGGTTATGTACACGATTTTGGAGCGGCAATGCTTGGCGGTGTGAGCGGACATGCAGGATTGTTTTCGAATGCAAACGATCTTGCCAAAATAATGCAAATGCTTCTAAACGGAGGCGAATACGGAGGAGTAAAGTTTTTTAAGCCGCAAACAATCAAAAAGTTTACTGCTTGTGAGTTTTGTCCGGACAATAGGCGAGGACTGGGTTTTGACAAGCCCGAAAAGAGGAAGGGGAAGATCGGACCGACTTGTGACGAAGCACCGGAGGCAAGTTACGGACATACCGGATTTACCGGAACAATGGTTTGGAACGATCCCGAAAACGGCATTGTTTACATTTTCCTGTCAAACAGGGTCTATCCGACAATGGACAATAAAAAATTGCTTAAATTGAGCATACGAACAAGAATACAAAGCGTAATATATCATAGTTTTGAAAATTCGTGCAAAACCAGATGACAGAAAGGTTTAAGGGATATATTGACAAACAAAAATTGTTTTTGCCGTTAGATGGCATTATTGCTACTGTGAGTGGTGGTGTGGATTCCGTTGTGATGCTTGATTTGCTTATAAAAAGCGGATTTAAAAGGGTAGTGGTTGCACATTGCAATTTCAATTTGCGTGGAAAAGAGTCGGACGGAGATGAAACGTTTGTAAAGGAACTCGGCGAAAAGTATGGCTTAAAAGTTTTTGTAAAAAGTTTTGACACACAGGGTTTTGCAAAAGAAAGAGGTGTTTCCATACAAATGGCGGCAAGGGAGTTGAGATACGGGTGGTTTGAAGAATTGAGGCGTGAGTTGGGGTATGATTATATTGCCGTGGCACACAATAAAGATGATGTTGCCGAAACAGTGATTTTAAATATGGTACGAGGAACGGGACTTGCAGGATTGGGTGGAATTAAGCCGAAAAACGGAAAAATAGTACGTCCTGTACTTACTTTTACAAGGGAAGAGATTTTGAAATATGCTGCAGAAAATAATTTGACTTACCGTGAAGACAGCAGTAATACTTCGGTAAAGTATAAGCGGAATTTTGTTCGACACAAAGTTTTGCCAATGCTTAAAGAATTAAATCCTGCCGTGGTTGACACTCTTTTCGGACATACCGCTTTGTACCGGGGATTGGCTGGTCTGCTGAACGAACTTGCTGAAGAAAAAATAAAGCAGTATTTAAGTAAAGAAGCAGAAGCAGATTGTATTGACAAGGCTGTTTTGAGCGAAACGGGTTATCCCGTAGAACTGCTTTATTCTTTTTTGGAGGGTTTCGGTTTCAGCTACATCGATGCGGAAAATATGAAAGAAGCCAAAACCGGTGCAAAATTTATTTCACCCAAAGGTTTTGTGGCTTATGTAGGCAGGGAAAGAATTTGTGTTGAAGCAAAATCAAATGGCACGAATGATAAAGTTTATGTTTGGAATTCTATTGATGAACTGCCCGAAGACTTACCTTTTAAATTAAAAGCGGAAGTAATTACGCCCCAAGAAGTAAAGTTTGACAAAAGCGGTAAGACAGTTTATTTTGATTTGGAAAAAATTAAATTTCCACTGTATTTCAGGAAGTGGCGGCATGGTGATTTTTTCTATCCTTTGGGTATGAGAGGTAAGAAGAAAATCAGTGATTTTTTGATAGATAAAAAGGTTGATATAATAACAAAAGAAAAAACATTTGTATTAACTGATTATGAAAATAATATCTTATGGGTGATACCTTTTCGTATAAGCGATAAATATAAAATATCAAAAAATACTAAAAATGTTCTAAAAATTAATATTTAATCCTGGTTGTAGAAATAAAATATTTTATTTTTGTGTAAATTAAATTTTTCTGCATATGAATTCCATACTATCTATTGTTAACATAATTTCAAATAAGACATTAAATACCTACGATAAATTGTTGCAGATTTTGGATACTCTTGATGTTGCTGTAGTTTTTATAAATCAAAACAGGCGTATAATAAAATATAATACTTCGTTTGTGAAACTTTCCGGTTATGATGAAAAGGATCTGAAAGGTATGGATACTTTGGAACTTATTCCGGATAGATATAAAAATGTTGCTTTAAGTAAATTTATTACAAAATCTGAGAAGCCTTATGAAATTAAGGGTAGAAAAAGAAATGGAGAAATTATTACTGTTTTGATTCAGGGAAAGAATATAAATATTGATGGTGAAGAGATTAGAGCTGTTATTCTAAATGATATAACTTCACAAAGAAATCTTGAAAATGAAAATTCATTACTTAAGACAGCAATAGAAGAGTTAAATGAGAGCATTGTAATAACAGATGTTGATGGTAATATAATGTTTGTTAATAAGTTTTTTGAGAAAATTACAGGGTACAGTAAAAAAGAAGCTATAGGGCAAAATCCCCGTATTTTGAAATCCGGTTATCATTCGGAAATTTTTTATAGGAAAATGTGGGATACTATTCTATCAGGAGAAACTTGGGTTGGGGAAATATTTAATAAAAAGAAAAACGGAGATTTTTTTTGGGAGCGGGCAGTAATTACGCCTTTTACAGATGGAACCGGAGAAATTTTGTTTTTTATTGCCGGCAAGCAGGACATAACTAAAGAAAAAGAAATTATTGAATTATTACAAAGAAGTGAGACAAGGTATAAAAAGTTAATAGAAAACGCACCTATTGCAATTTTAACGTTTAAACTAAACGGAGAAATTGAGATTGTAAATAAAAAAATGCTTCAATTATTAGGTTCTCCCAGCGCAGATGAAACAAAAAAAATAAATGTAATGACTTTCCCTTTACTTGTTAAATCCGGAATAACAAAAAAATTTAAAGAAAGCATAGAAGAGAAAAAAACTATTGTTTTTGAAGAAGAATATGTTTCCAAATGGGGGAAACCTGTATATTTCAGGGGGCATATTACACCAATTGTAAATGATAGGGGTAATGTAGATTCAGTTGTTGTTCTTACCGAAGATGTTTCGCTGCAAAAGCAATATGAAAGAGCTATTTTGGAAGCAAAGGAAAAAGCGGAAAGAAATGATAAGTTAAAAAACTTTTTTTTGGCAAATATAAGTCATGAATTAAGAACACCTCTAAATGCGATTATAGGGTTTAGTGATTTGTTAAGAAATGATTCTTTGTTGACTTCAGACCAATTAGAGTCGGTAAATTTAATATATAGTTCAGGAAGACATTTGTTGAGATTGATTGAAGACTTGATGAGTATTTCTAAGATTGAGGCAAATGAAATTGAACTTATTTATGAAAAAGTAAGACTTAAAGATTTTATTTCCAGTGTACTTAAATATTACGAAGAAGATGCTATTTCAAATATCTCATCTTCCAATGTGAATTTTGTTGTAACGCGAAACAAAGAGATAGATGAAATGGAAATATATGTTGATCAAGACCGCTTAAGAGAAGTAATACAAAATCTTTTGAACAATGCATTCAAGTTTACTCACGAAGGTTCGGTTACATTTACTTATAAGCTGGCAAGTAATAACCAATTGGAATTTACTGTAAAAGATACTGGCATAGGAATACCTAAAGAAAAGCATAATACCGTTTTTGAAAAATTCAGGCAAGTACAAGAAGATTATACAAGGCGTTATGAAGGTAGCGGATTGGGATTGTATATAGCCAAAAGGTTGGTGGAAATGATGGGAGGAGAAATAAATTTTGAAAGTGAAATGGGTAGGGGAACAACTTTTTGGGTTAGAGTGCCATTGAAACAATATCAACAAAAAGAATTTGCGACTATAAATTCCGCTGAAGATGAAAAACAAAAAATGCTTTTGGATGATGTTAAAATTTTAATTGCAGAAGACGACCCGACAAACGTACTTCTTTTGAGGCAATACTTTGAATGTAATGGAATAGATTGTAAAATTGTTAACACGGGCAAGCAAGTTGTTGAGGAGATTGAAAAAAATCCGGTTTATGATGTGATTTTAATGGACATCAGAATGCCGGAAATGGATGGTATAGAAGCTACCAAAATTATAAAAAAGAAGTTTCCGGACATTAAGATTATAATGCAAACGGCACATGCTTATGAAAAAGACATGGAGGTAGTTAAAAAAGTAGGGGGCGACGGTTATATAACAAAACCGTTCAGAAAATCAGACATAATAAATGAAATAAAAAGAGTGCTGAGTTTGGACTAATATTCCATATTGTCAATTAGTCTTACGCCGCAACAGTTGACAGCAATGAGTGCAATTTTGCCTTTAGCAGGTTCATTATTACTTGCTTCCATTAAATTTTCTTTGTTTGCTATAGCAAAATATTCTACATCTTTTAGACCTTTTTTATGAAGAAAATCTAACACTTTGGTTTTTGTTTCTTTTACGGTGGCATTCAGGTTTTTACCGTAAACAAGTGCCTTGTATATGTTTGATGCAAGTTCTTTTTCTTCATCTGTTAGTAGAAGGTTGCGGCTACTCATTGCCAGTCCGTTTGGTTCTCTGACTATTTCGGTGGGAATAATTTCTACAGGAATATTAAATTGACGCACAAGTTCTTTTATTATGAGAAGTTGCTGGTAATCCTTTTTGCCAAAATAAGCGTGGTGCGGTTTTACAATTTCAAAAAGCCTTTTTACTACAATTGCCACGCCGTTAAAATGTCCCGGTCTGAATTTTCCTTCCAGTATTTTGTCAAGGTGTCCGAAGTCGTATTTTTCTTTGATGTTTTCCAAACCTTCAGGGTACATTTCATTTTCTGTTGGAGCGAATAAATAGTGTACACCTTCTTTTTCAAGTAGTTGTCTGTCTTTATCCAATATGCGGGGATATTTTTTCAGATCCTCTTTGTTGTTGAATTGAACGGGATTAACAAAAATGCTAGCAACGGTTATATCATCTTTTTCCAATGATTTTCTTACTAGGTTCATGTGTCCTTCGTGCAATGCTCCCATTGTAGGAACAAATCCTATTATTTTACCTTCTCTTTTTTCTTTTTCCAGTTCTTCCGCTAGTTCTACGGGATTTTTGTAGGTTTTCATAATTGTCTATGGTTAAATGTTTTTTAATGATGTTACAAATATACATATAAGAGAAGAAATTAA
>JALTDM010000148.1 GCA_027074135.1 Bacteroidales bacterium | reverse complement strand
GATAATGTGTTTAACGATATTAACTTTTTTTTATTGCGTTAAAAAAATTTTTGTATTTAAAAAAATTGTGTTATAATTGCAAAATCAAATATAAAAGATGAAAAGAGCAATATTATTGTTTTTCAGTGTATTATCACTTTTTACATATAAGGTTTCTTTTGGCCAAGATCCTGAGTTCACGCAATTCTATGCAAATATTTTGTATTTGAATCCTGCTTTTGCAGGTTCCGAAAAATGTCCCCGTGTGGGTTTAAGCTACAGGAACCAATGGCCTAAACTTGGATCCACATATGTTACTTACAGTTTCGGATATGATCAAAGAGTAGATTTTTTGGAAGGAGGATTAGGATTACTGGTTTATCAAGATGTACAAGCAGGTGGAGCGCTTACAACATTTGCGGCAAACGGAATGTATTCATATAATTTTACAGTTAACCGTTTTTTTAACATACGTACCGGATTTGAAGTTTCATATTTTCAGAAACATTTAGGGGACAAATTTATATTCCCTGATATGATAGATCCTCTTTACGGACCTATATTTCCTACCAACGAAGAGGAAATCGAAATGTCTTACACTTTAAATATAATTGACTTTTCTGCAGGAGCAGTCGGTTTTTATAAAAGTAACTATTTCGGCATAGCAGTTAACCACTTAACACAACCTGTCGAATCTTTTAGAGGGAATCATGATGCAGTTATACCAAGAAAATTTACACTACATTACGGAACGACCATACCTCTAAGAGCACGTGGTTTTAGAAGAGGTGAGTTAAGTATATCACCTAATTTTCTATTTCAACAACAGCGTGATTTTCAACAATTTAATTATGGGCTTTATCTAAACAGAAAATCAATTGTAGCAGGATTGTGGATTAGGCAAAATTTTAAATTTCATTACGATGCTGTAATGTTCGTTTTGGGTTACGTACAAAAAAAGATTAAATTTGCATACAGTTACGATTTGACAGTATCAAAGCTTAGAAATTCAACTTTAGGAGCACATGAAGTGTCTTTTGGGTATATTTTCAATTGTCCAAAGAAAAAACGTAAATTTAGGACAATAAGTTGTCCGTCATTTTAGTTATTAATGAAGAAAAATTATCCGGATATGAAAAAAATAAGATCTATTTTCCGTTTATTATCACTGTTCGGTATAAGTGCACTTGCATTCTCCTGTGCACCTAAAGAAACCTCTCAAACTACCGGATGGAATTATAATGATCCAGATAACGGTGGATTTGAATATGTTGATTATGATGAACAAGAAACCGGTCCCGGCTTGGTATTTATCGAAGGTGGTACATTTTCTATGGGATTACACGATCAAGATGTAATGTATGACTGGAATGCCATACCTAGAAGAGTTACTGTTTCATCTTTTTACATGGATGAATATGAAATAAGAAATGTTGACTATCGAGAATACTTATATTGGTTACAAAGGGTTTATGTGGATTATCCAGAAGTTTACCAAAAAGCTCTTCCTGACACATTGGTATGGAGAGAAAAATTAGCATACAATGAACCTTATGTCCTTTATTATTTCAGGCACCCCGCATACCAAGATTATCCTGTTGTAGGTGTAAACTGGCTTCAAGCAAATGACTATGCAGCTTGGCGTACAGACCGTGTAAACGAACTCATAATGGTGAGGGAAGGTCTTATGTACATGGATCCTGTAGGACAAACAGGTGAAGAAAACTTTAACACAGAAGCATACCTTGCAGGACAATATGAAGGAGCAGTAAGGAATCAAATAGAAGATTTAAATCCGAATAATGATTACCGACGTGTACGTATGGAAGACGGTATTTTCCTTCCAAGATATAGACTCCCTACCGAAGCCGAATGGGAATTTGCAGCACTCGGACTTATTGGAAACATGCGTGCACCTGAAAGAATTTTTGATCAAAGAATATTCCCATGGAACGGACATTATGTTAGAATGGATGGCAAAATGGATGGTACACCAGCAGATATAGGTAAAATAAGAGCTAACTTTGTTAGAGGAAGAGGTGATTATATGGGGATGGCAGGTGCTTTAAATGATGCACATGACATTGTAGCTCCTGTTTACGCATACTGGCCAAATGATTATGGTCTGTATAATATGGCAGGTAACGTAAATGAATGGGTAATGGATGTTTACAGACAACTTACAAGTCAAGATGCAGACGAATTTAGGCCATTTAGAGGAAACGTTTTCAAAACTCAAGTCAGAGATGAAGAAGGAGCTATTGCTGAAAAAGATAGTTTGGGTCATATCCAATGGAGAGAAGTGACAGACGAAGAAGCATTTGGTCGTTATAATTACAGAACTGCAGATAATATAAATTATTTGGACGGTGATTATGCATCATCAATAGACTATGACAAAGATGACGCCAATAAATCTAATAAAACATCGGATAGAATGTATTACACAGGTAAACCGGGAACAGAAGGTAATTGGAAAAAAGGTTATATTGGGAAAATAGATGCTCAATCAATGGTAACCAATCGTGCCAGAGTTTATAAAGGTGGTAGTTGGAAGGATAGAGCATATTGGCTTCAACCTGGAGCAAGAAGATTCTTAGACGAATCACAAGCTCGTGATGACCTTGGCTTTAGATGTGCAATGCATAGAGTTGGTTCACAAATACAAGGAACTAAATAAATTAAACGTTCTTATTTAACAATTAAAATAAAAAGGCTGTCCACGACAGCCTTTTTGTATTCAAATGAAAACAAGAATTTTTTTCATACTATTATTTATAACCTCAATACAGGTTTTTGCAACTCACAACAGAGCAGGAGAAATAACATACAGACAAATAGGACCATTAACTTATGAAATAACCATTGTTACATATACATATACATTATCTCCTGCAGACAGACCTCAATTAGAGGTTCATTGGGGTGACGGCAGTAGTAATTATGTAGATAGAATAGAAAAAGTTCAACTTCCTAATTATTATCAAAGAAACACTTACAAAGGAATCCATACTTATCCTGGTCCAGGAACATATGAAATCTTAATGGAAGATCCAAATAGGAATGAAGGCGTTTTAAACATACCAGGATCAGTTAATGTACCCTTTGCTATAAAAACAATTTTACAAATTAACCCGACCGAAGGTGAAAATAATACACCTATCTTATTAAATCCACCTATAGACAAAGCTGCTGTTGGTCAACTTTTCATCCATAACCCCGCAGCATACGATCCTGATGGAGACAGTTTATCCTATGAACTGACGGTATGCTTAGGAGAAAACGGACAGCCAATTCCGGGATATACACTACCTCCTGCCAGTCATGACTTTTATGTAAATCCAATATCTGGCGACCTTGTTTGGAATACTCCAACCACTCCGGGAAAATATAATGTTGCCATGCTTGTTGAAGAGTGGAGAAACGGAATAAAAATAGGTAAAATAGTAAGGGATATGCAAATAGAAGTCTATGAATCAAACAACCATGCTCCAACAATAGATAGTATCCCCGACATGTGTGTAGTTGCAGGAACAAATGTTCAAGTTTATATAGATGCATATGACCAAGATAATGACATAATAACACTTACAGGAAACGGTGGACCATTCTATGTTGACAGCACAACTACACTTTCCACCGAAATACAAGAACCGGGACATACTCGAGCAAAATTCACTTGGCATACAGGATGTGAAGATGTTAGAGAACAACCATATCAAGTAGTAATAAAAGCAAACGACAATAATGATGATCTTGCATTAACAAATACAATTACATTTAATATAAAAGTGGTATCTCCTGCACCACAAAACCTTCAAATAGTACCAGGGAACAGTACAATGGCACTAAGCTGGGATCCTTGCACATGTACAAATGCTAAAGGTTATTATATTTTTAGGAAAAAAGGCAGTTATAATTATACACACGGACCATGTGAAACAGGTATCCCAGAAAGTACAGGATACCATAAAATCGCCAAAGTTGACGGTTGGTCAAACACAACATATATAGATGATAATAATGGACAAAACCTCGATCAAGGCTATACTTATTGCTATCGAGTTGATGCTTTTTTCAAAGACAGTGCTGAAAGTTATATATCAGATGAAGCTTGTAGTGAATTAGTCCGTGGTATTCCAATAATAACAAATGTTAGTGTAGAAAAAACTTCTGCCGATTCAGGCAAAATTTATGTTGCATGGTCTAAACCCACGGAATATGATACAGTTAACGCACCCGGACCATATAAATACCTGATTTACAGGTCTGAGGGCATACACGGATTACACTTTACACTTATAGATTCGACTTTGGACATTAACGATACCATTTATGTGGATTCACTGCTTAATACACGGGATAGTGCCTATTCTTACAAAATAGAATTTTATAATGACCAATCTGGAAATCGTTTCTTAATTGGACAACCTGATATTGCTTCATCAATTTATATAAAAACAACAGGACTTGATAATAGTGTAAAATTATATTGGGATAAAAATATACCGTGGATAAACGAAAAGTATATAATTTATCGTTATAACAATTCTAGTCAAACTTACGATTCAATAGGTGTTACTTACAATGATACCTATACAGACACAGGATTGCATAACGGTACACAATATTGCTATCTTGTCAAAAGTATTGGTCATTACAATATAAATAATATAATTGACCCGATTGAAAACTTCTCACAGACCAAATGCGACATTCCGCAAGACACTATTCCGCCATGTACTCCGTCATTAAATGTGGCATCACATTGCAGTGAAGAATACAATGAGTTGAATTGGAGCGTTGATTCAACTTGCCTCTCCGATATAGTTTCATATAACATTTATTATTCACCATTCTTAAACAGAACTCCTGAAATAATTGCCAATGTAGATAAAAACCATAATTCGTATAATCACATACCTCAAGTTTCAATGGCAGGCTGCTATCAAATCTCAGCCCTAGATTCTGCAGGTAACGAAAGTATATTATCTAATAAAATCTGTGTGGATTCTTGCTCTTATTATGAACTACCTAATGTTTTTACTCCCAATGGAGACGGAGTTAATGACATTCTACACCCAGGACCATATAAATTTGTTGCTCATATTGATTTGAAAATTTTTAACAGATGGGGAACACTTGTTTTTGAAACTACAGATCCGGATATAAATTGGGATGGTAAAATAGAAAACAGTTCAAAAAAAGTATCACCCGGCGTATATTACTATGTATGTGATGTTTACGAATATAGGCTAACCGGCATCGTTCCACGTACATTAAAAGGCTTTATTCATATTTTCTACTCAAAAGATAACAAAAATGAATAAGTCAGCCTATATACTTTTAATACCAATATTCCTTTTTAACTTAAACTTTTCTTATTCTCAAAGCTATAATTTTTTTATAAAAAAAATAAAAGCATTCGTTTTCTATCAAGAATATGATTCAGCCTTAGTTTATCTTCAAAAAGCAATGAAAAAATCTCCAGATGATTACAAATTATACATAACCAAAGGCGATATTCTTTTAAGTAAGAAAAACCCTAATGGTGCTTTAAATAATTACTTAACTGCAGAAAAATTAAAGCCTGAATCAAGTAAATATAAATTGGCACAAGCATATGCACAACTTCAAAAATACAATAAAACCTATGAAATTTTAAAAAACCTACTAAACCAAAGAAAAACAAGCCTTTATAAAATAAAAAACAATAAAAACTTTGGGAAATTCTTGGAAACAGAGTATTGGAATAAATTGACATCTGAGTTTAAATTCAGCTCTTACGAAAACATTCTTACAGATATTGACTTTGATATAAAGTATGAAAATTATAATAATGCTCTTGACAAAATTGATGAATATCTTGAAAAAAGCAGCAGAAAGCATTATCTACATTATTTGAAAGGTAAAATCCTATTACAAATAAAAGATACTGCGGCAGCAATGAAAAGTTTTGAAAACGCTTACAGAATTAAATCAAACAACACTGACTACATCACAGCTTATTGTAGTTTATTGATATTAAAACAAAAAAACAAAAAAGCACTGGGCATACTTACGGCAAAATATAAAAAACTAGCAAATAAGCCGAACACTATTAAATGGTACGGCATAGCAATGCACAATATCGGAAAAAATAAAAGAGCAATTCCTATTCTTACAGACAGCACTCTCAAATACCTTTACAAAGATACTTTATCATATTATTATCTAGCCCAATCTTATTCGACTGAAAAACAATACCTTAACGCGTTAAAAGCCATAAACAAAGCTATATCATTGGATAAAAACAATCCCGAATACATATTTTTAAGAGGTGAAATTTATTTTAAGACTCGTGCTTACAAAGTAGCACTAAAAGATTTCAAATACATTACCGACCTAAACCCAACAAACGGAAAGTATTATTTTTACCTTGCACGCACACTTCTTGCACAAGGATATAAATATGACGCTTGTAAAAACTTCAAAAAAGCTTTCAGATTGAAATATATGAAAGCCAACGACTACATGCTTAAATATTGTAACAATTGATTTTTTATTATTACATTTGCAAACTAAAATTTAAAAAAGATGAAAAACATAAATTTACTTTTAAATATTATACTTTTGACAGCTGTAGCAATTTTATTTATTCTTTATTTTAATTTAAAAAGTAATAATCCAAACAAACATGTAAAAACAACACAAACCGACACCACAACTTCTACAATCCTTGCACAAAACTCTAATAGTAAAGAATATAAATTTGCTTTTATTAATGTAGATACATTACTCGTTAAATATAAACTAACAAATGAATTACAAGGAAAACTTTTGAAAAAGCAAAAGCAATTGGAAGCAAGTCTGAACAAAAAAACTACTGAGTTCCAAAAAGAAGCTGCTGATTTTCAAAAAAAGGTTCAAACAAATTCATTTTTGAGTGAACAAAGTGCCAAAGCACAACAACAAGAATTATATGAAAAACAACAAAAATTATTGGCACTTCGCGATCAGTTATCACAAGAAATTATGAACGAAAACCAAAAATTAAATCAACAACTACTCGATTCCGTAACTAACTTTTTAGAAGAATTTAACAAAAAAGCAGGCTACACATTTATTTTCAATAATGCTTCAATGCTGTATGCAATACCAGCTTACGATATTACCGATACAGTAGTAAAAGTCTTAAATCAAAGATACGAAGCCTCAAACTCTAAAAAATGATTCCGCCCAAAGAGGCAAAAAAAATAAAAAAATACCTGGCATCAAACAACATTCGGCATCTTAACCTCACCGAAGAAATAAATGTTGCGGTAGTTATCCCTGTCTTTAAAGATTTTATGGTATTTTCAGCCATCGAAAGTTTAAAAAACTCATACTCAAACATAAGAAATTCAAAAATAAAACCTGCGCTTGTTGTTGTAATAAACCATCCTGAAAATTCTGACAAAGCAACCGTTCAAAAAAATAAACATATTGCACAAATGCTGAAAAATTTATCTGCCCCTTTCCCTATTGAACTAATAGAAGCATACGATTTGCCACTGAAATATGCAGGCGTAGGTCTTGCCAGAAAAATAGGAATGGATGCAATATCCGCACATTTTTTCAAAAACAATATAGAAAACGGAGTAATAATCTCTCTAGATGCCGATACAGTTGTAGCTGAAAATTATTTTGAAGCCGTTTTTAATGAGTTTGACAGTAACCAAAAATCAAACGGAGTATCAATCTATTACGAACATTTACCCGCAAAAAACAAAAAAATATACCTTGCCATAACATTATATGAATTGCATCTACGATATTACATAAATATGCTCAGAAAAATCGATTTTCCATTTGCATTTCACACAATAGGCTCGGCTTTTGCAATAAATTATCGTGCATATCTGAGACAAAACGGTATGCCGAAAAAACAAGGCGGCGAAGATTTTTATCTGCTAAACAAAATTATGCTTGAAGGGAAGTACAAAGACTTGACTGGAACAGCTGTATATCCATTTGCCCGTCCCACACAAAAAACACCTTTCGGAACAGGTAAAACTATTATATCAATAATATGTTCAGGCTCAAACACATTTTACACATACAACCCTCAAGCATTTTACTTGCTCAAACAAATTACTAGTAACCTAAAGATTCTATATGACAACAATTGTCAAAATTATATTAACTCACTGCCTGCAAAAACAACCAACTTCCTTGATACAATAAACTTCTGTGACAACATTAATAAAATAAAAAGAAACACAACCAATTTAGACTCTTTCCACAAAGCATTTTTTACTTGGTTCAACGGTTTCAAAGCAGTTAAGTTTTTAAACTATTTGCATAATGAAAAACATTTGCCCAAGATTCCCGTAACAGAAGCAATAAAACAATTATCGAAAAGCAAAAATACAACAGCAACTCCCCTACAACTATTAAATGAATTACGTCAAATTGATCAAAATAATTCTTTAACTTTGACCAATAAACTAGGACTTGTAAAAAATGATAGATAAAACCAACATTTTTTTTATTGAAAACCTTAATTCCGGACGTGTAAAAAGAATTATCCCCCGGCTCGACAAAGCAATTATAGAAAACATTGACCAAACGAAATTTGAACCTGTTATAGCCAAAACATCTACATTGGAAGAAGCCCGCCAAGTAATAAAAGAAGCTGAACACAAAGAAAACTCTGTTATAGTTGCAGTTGGTGGAGACGGAACAGTGAATAAAACAATTAACGAAATCGCAGGTAAAAATATTACACTCGGCATAATCCCATTAGGCTCCGGAAACGCGATGGCAAGAGAACTAAACATTCCTCAAAACATAAAAAAAGCCATAAAAGTAATAAATGATTTCAAAAAGAAAAAAATAGATTTGATGTTGGTAAATGATCAATATTACGGCGCATGTGTAGGTGGTGTAGGATTCGACGCCCTTATAGCAGAAAAATTTGAAAAATTAACTAACAGAGGAATGAAAAATTACATTCGACTGTCAATTCAAGAATATTTTAAATACAAAAATATAGAATTTGTTTTAGAAATAAAAAACAATAGTATCCCTAAAAAAGCATTTTTACTCTCTTTCGCAAATACAAGGCAATACGGCAACAATGCTTATATAGCACCTAAAGCAATAATTGACGATGGAATGATAGATATTGTTATTCTTAAAGAACTAAAAGTCTTAGACACTCCGGGATTGGCAGCAAAACTTTTTACAAAAAAAATAGATAACTCAAAATATATTGATTATTACAAAGCAAATTCATTCAAAATAATAACCGCACAACCTGAAATTTATATTCATTTGGACGGAGAACCGATAATCATAACCCAAAATTTTATTGAAGTAAAAAACAAAAATAAAATGTTAGAGGTTATACACAACACATAAAACACTAATAATC
>JALTDM010000147.1 GCA_027074135.1 Bacteroidales bacterium | reverse complement strand
CCGTTATTCAAAGGTTTTCCGTTGTTCATTAAATTCCATGTTGCGCCATTGTCCGTACTCATTTCGTACCATACTTTGCCCATACTCTCGTAAACCAAATGTAAATATCCGTCTAATGTTCTTACTATCTTTCGTTGGCTGTTATTTGAAAATGCCGAGTAGTTGTTGGAGAGCAAACTTCCTTTTAAGTTTGCCGTTACATTTGCATTATCATCCATAAAAACAACACCGGTTTCAAGCGAGTTGTTGTGTTGTAATTGTGCATTTGTAAGGTCCCAACCCAGTAAATACACTTTGTGCGGGTTACCGTTTACCGTTATGCTTGAGGGGATTTTTATTGCGTAGTAAGGATTCCCTGGTATATTGTAATCTTGATTCAAGAAAACGCCTTTATATTTTGATTGAAGTGTTAAATAAAGGGGCGAATCCGCAGTATCGTAAGGTGCATCCATACCTAAATTCCTGTAACCGTAGGGATATTCATAATATGCCTGGTTCGTTGTGTCAACAAGCCATGGGTCTTTAAATAATATTTTTGAATTATAACTATCAACCAGCGATTTAATTTGCACAGTGCCGTTGGATGTTTTATAATTAGATATTATTGAACTAAAATCATTGTAAACCGTAAAAGTGTCATAATTTATAATTCTTCCAGCGTTATTTTGCCAATAGTGAAATTTATAATTGTTAACATCAATAAAAAATGGAAATGATTTAATTCTTTCTTTATATCCCTTTGTTAAAAAAGAGTTAAAATTAGGCATCCATTTATTTATAGTATATCGCCAATGATTAGGCTGGACGTAAGATAAAGTGCTCCCGTCTTCTTTTCTTGTGAAAAAATATGTTACAATTGGAATACCGTTTAAATCTACTCGCATTGTATCCGAAGTAACATTAAAAGTATTATTTGAATCGGTTACTATAACGTATGCAGATAACATATGATTAATAGTCTCGTCAGTATTTTTAGTATCTATCCCATAACCATAAGCTATTTCTACCCAATTACCTCCGTCTTTTGCATACCATGAATAATAATAATCTTCGGGATTTGAAACAGGATTCCCATTATAAAATAAATTTGCCTTAAATTTTACTACCCAAGTTTCTTTACTTGCCCACCATAAGTCCGTTTTCTTTATTGTAACGTTATAACCGGATTGTGGAAATATTTGTGTAAAAATTATAAAACAGAATAATATTACCTTTTTCATTTTAATTTCTCCTAAAATTTTTATTTATTTTTTTTATTTCGAATTATCTTTATATTTGAATTGCAAACAAAAAAGCGCTGATCTTATGAAAGATCGTTTTAGCTTATGGATAATGTTTGCATTTTAACCATACCGGTGGCTGCAACATCGGTATGGTATTTTTTTATTGAGGTGGACTTTTATTGTTGTTCATTATTCATCCTGAATTTTTAATTTAATTGTTTTCCGACAACAATAACTGCATCCCCGGCAAGTATGTTGTTAACTTTTGTTCCTACTACTAATATTGTATTGTCCTTTATTGCTATACTTACAAAATACATATCCTCAAAATTCTTTACTATTTCCCATCTCAATCCGTTAAAATGTAAAAGTGTGCCATTTTCATCTACTGCTATTATATCATTTAATCCTTTTCCTCTTATTGCCGCTACAATCCACCCTGTTAAATCTGTCAATTTCCATCTTCCTCTTTCATATTCCATTATGCCCTCTCCACAGACATATACGGGAGAATAATTGTCCTTAAACCATATCCCTTTTATTCTTCTTTGGTAAGGATAATTAAGTGTATCTTTTGCCTGGTTTCCCGACAGAGCTACCAATCTAATATCACCTGCATTATACATATTTGATATTACTGCTAAAATGGATGTTTTATTATTAGATTCATTATAATAACCCCAAACATCATTTATGTCCGTTGTCGTCCCGCTCTCTATCTTTTCCCAACTTGTGCCGTTGTAATGCGCTATGTTGCCGTTCTGACCCACTATGTAAAAATTCGAGCTTGATGTTCCCCACAGCGAACTTATTGAAAATCTGTTTTCCCATTTAAAGCCCATTGGCAATAACAAATTTGTTCCATCACCCTTTAAAATATACACTTGACCTCCGCTAGTTATTTCCAATGAATTATCCTCAGATAAAAATACAGAATTGCAAGGGTATGCAGTTTTTCCAGCGCTTGGTTGGTCCTGATCAATGTAAAACATAATCCTCTTCAACTCCCATTCTTGCCCGTTCCAATGAACTGCGTTGTATGGTTGCACCCACACGCCGTTACTGTCCCATTGGTCCGTCCAAGAGGTGTGGATTTCTCCAACTGCCCAAATGTCGTTTTCGTTTATTATTGCCACATCATAAAGTACGCTGCTTCCGTTTGCTCCGCCAAAAGTAAAAGTTTGCCAGGTGAAGTTGTGGCTTGTAGTGTCCATTGTGGTTAAGATTATAGTTTGGCTTTTTATTACCGTTTCTTGAGACAGCGCTATTTCCGCACGGTATTTGTAAGTACGGTCGGGCAACAGTCCTTCGTCGTAGATTACCGTGTCCTGCGTGGTAAGTGTAATTGTTTTCTTTAAGGAATCGTTTAAGTAAAGATTAACTTTTACCGGTAGGTTAAAATTTTTTGCCTCGGTTTTAAGCCATGCTTCCGTACAGCTTACGTCTTCTTCCGTAAGTGTTAAAGTGTACCCGTCTCGTGGTTCCGTTGTATTGCAAGAGACAAGAAAAAAGTTCAAAGTAAAAAGTAAAAAGGCAAAAGTTAATAATAGTGTTTTGTGGTTTTTGTTTTGGAATGTTTTTTTCATTTTTAACCTCAAATATGTTAAATTGAAAGAAAGAGGTTTTTCGATTGTTTCGGTATTATCCCTCTTTTTCCTTTGAGTTAAAAATTAATTTAATATTATTTTTT
>JALTDM010000146.1 GCA_027074135.1 Bacteroidales bacterium | reverse complement strand
GCCGTAGATGATGCAAATGTTGCCGGTATCATTATCAGTACAGGGTTTATTTTTATGGCAATTGCCATACCTGCCAATATAGGCAACACGATTTGTGCCGTTGAAGTGTCCGATGTGAGCTGTGTTATCAATGCAACAAGTGTGGTAATGGCAAGAATGATAATTAACGGTGATGTCCCTGACAGTGCTGTGAGGCTTCCTGCTAACCATTTGGTTAGTCCCGATTTTACAAAGGCTTCGGCAAGTGCAAAACCTCCGCCGAACAGCAAAGCAATATTCCAAGGCAATTGGCGTGTAGTTTTCCAGTCAAGAATTTGACCTTTTTGAGATTTGGCAGGAATAAGAAATAATATTATTGCAAAAAATATGGCAACAGTGCCGTCGTTGATGTATTTAGGATTGGGTAATAACTCGGACCAGCCGTGAATTACCATAGAGCCTATTTCAATTTTTTTTCTGAAAATCCAAAACAAAGCCATAAGGACAAAAACAATTAGTACTACCTTTTCTTCATAAGTTGTTTTCCCCATTTTAGATGTAAGTTCGTTTATTTTTTCCTTTGAAATGAAAGG
Source organism: Bacteroidales bacterium (assembly GCA_027074135.1). Classification (GTDB taxonomy): domain Bacteria; phylum Bacteroidota; class Bacteroidia; order Bacteroidales; family JALTDM01; genus JALTDM01. The sequence continues at coordinate 2,355 of JALTDM010000146.1, read as the reverse complement.
AGATGATTTTATATAAAACATACGAATTAAAAAATATGTTATTGCAAAAAGCAAAAGCCCTAGCGGTAAAGCGAAAATAAGCCAGTCGGTAAAAGAAATGTCAGGTGCTCCCGGGAAAGAAATATCAAAAACCTTGACAAATACCATATTAGGTGGTGTTCCTATTAGAGTAGTAATGCCTCCTATAGATGCTGAATAAGCAATTCCCATAAAAAGACCTGTGGCAAATTTTTTATTTTCGTCTCCGGTGTGTGCGGTCAATGACATTGCAATCGGTATCATCATCATTGTGGTTGCTGTATTGGAAATCCACATTGATAAAAACGAAGTTGCAATCATAAATCCAAGCAACACCATCGATGCCGAAGATCCTGTTACGGAGATTATTTTGAGTGAAAGCCGTTTGTGCAAGTTCCATTTTTGAATTGCCATTGCTACCATAAAACCGCCCAAGAATAGGAAAATAATATCATTTGCGTACATTTTTGCAACTTCCTTCCCATTCATCACACCTAAAAGCGGGAGAATAATAAGTGGTAGTAATGAGGTAACAGCAATAGGAACGGCTTCTGTTAGCCACCAAGTAGCCATAAGTGTGGCGAGTGCCAAAGTTACTTGAATAGAAAAAGTAACCTTAAGCGGAATAATCAACATGATAACAAACAAAACCAGTCCCGAATAGAAACCTATTGATTTAGCTTTCATAGTTTTTTTTGTAAAATTATACAAAAAATGAAAAAAATTAAATGTTTTTTTGAAAATGCGATAAAAATAAAAAAGGCTACCATTGAGGCAGCCTTGTATGATTATTGCAGAAAATTTTTAGTCAAATCTCGGGTTTACAACATTGTTGTAAATTGAGCCAAATGTATATGAAATTCCGAAACTTACATAATACGAGTAAGTTGTAGGCATACTTCTTTTACCTGTAAGCAAGTCTTCGATGGAAGCTTCTTCTTTAGGTAAGTAAATTTGGTTATGGATTATTGATGATGAGAAATTTGTGTGGAATGAGAGGCCTTTTATTATTCTCCATTGAATATAAGCCCATATACCTGTAGAGTAAAGTTTGGGGTCGTGCAAAAAGTCATTAACCCAAAATGAAGTTGAAATTGAGCCCCAAGGTTTCTTAATTTCATATGATATATTTAAGCTATGTTGGAATAATGTTTCTTCTGTTTTTAAGTAAATTGTTGTATCGATGTATTTGTTGTAATTTGTGCCTATTTTGTATAAAAAGCGTAATTGCCTGTGTGTGGCTTCCGAATATTTGAATAAGTCGTATTCAATACCGGGTCCTGCATTTATATATAAATTTCTATTGGTATAAGTATCTGTACCTCCATCGGCAAAACCACCGACAGACCAGTGTTCACCCAAACTTTTGACTACAAGTGCAGAAGCACTGTAATTCCTTTTGATATTTAAGTAGTTGAAAGAGTTGTAATTATATTTGTTTTCGTTATAATTATTTCTTATAGCAAAGTTATACTTCATTTTTTCTGTTACTCTGTCTGCTGTTATATATCCGCTGATATTTGTATTTTTAGATGTTTCCTGTCCGTTCATCCAAGCATAACTTCCAATACGGAAAACCCAATAATTCCACGGGTCAACAACTTCTTTTTGTTCTTCACCATCTTTTTCTTTTTCTTTTAAATTAAAATCAATTTTATCGGCATACGGTGTGTGTGCTATATATCTGATAAGTCCGAGTTTGAAAATTTTCAATATTTCGTTCCTTTCATCATCTTCTGTAGCATCCGGTCTAACAGCAACCTTAAGAGTATCGTTAATACCTGCAAATTTTTTGTTACCGATGAATGTTAATGTATATTCCGAGCCGCCGCTGCCTGTTTCCATTTCTGAACCTATTACAATAACATCTGCTTCTTTTCTGTCACGAACATAATTTATAAAAGTTACTTCTTCTCTAATAAAGTCTATATCGCAAAAATAACAGTCCATAAAGACATTTATGGCTTTTGTTCTCAATGTATCCTTTTGTGCAAAAGTTTGATTACTAATAAATAACATTAAAATTGCAATTGATAGAATTACTTTTTTTATCATTTTTTTATATTTTGGCTTAAAGTTATGTAAAATTTTATTTGATAATAATTAGTTTTATCAAAAAATTATCTGGTTTTTTCATATATTTACTTGGTAGAAATAACTACAAAAACACAAATTTAGAGTTTATCTTTTTTATCTATTTGAATTTATAGCAATAAGATATAGATTTGACTTTCGATTTATTTTCAATAATAAATTTGTGCCTAAATTTATAATTTTATTAGAATTATTCTACATAGAATAATGTGATATTTTTATCAATTTTACAATATGTATATG
>JALTDM010000145.1 GCA_027074135.1 Bacteroidales bacterium | reverse complement strand
TGATCCTTCGGGATATAATCATCCAACCTCTCAGGGAATAATGTGCCTTGTCCTTGTAAATATTCCTTAAAAACAGGTCGCATAATCTAAACTGTTTTTATGTCGCTAATATACTAAAAACCAGTGAGATAGCAATGGGAATGCTAGCGGAAATCCAAAGAAATAAAATAAAAAGGGACTGCCTTTTTGGACAGCCCCCTTTTTTTATTGTTGCAACTACTAAATGAAATATAGTTGTATTTTTATGTTCGACAGAGTTTTGCTTTTAATATTACAAGAAATTATAAGAACTGTCGTTATGATAAAAATGGCTTAATTACACAAAAAATAGTATTTTTGCATAATATAAAAAAATGAAAAGATGGTTAAATTTTTCCACGTACCGCAACACCGTAAATTCAATTATATTCCACGAACTTATGATCCTGAAAAAGAAAAATTTAAAAATAGTGGCAAAAACATTAATATTGAAACTGCAGATTCGAAAACTTATTCCGGGTACGAAAATAGACTAAAAGGAAGCATAAAAAGACATTCGTTTCATGCCGAAAAAGGAAGCGTTTATAATTCTCTAACAAGATTGGTTATATTATTGGCGGTATTTATTTTGTTGTTTGGAATAATGTTCTTACTACTAAAATACTTTGGTCTTTTATGGTAATTGACAAAATAAACCTGCTACCTGATTCCATTGCAAATCAAATAGCTGCCGGAGAAGTTATACAACGTCCTGCATCCGTAATCAAAGAATTGGTGGAAAACTCCATTGACGCACAAGCTGACGAAATAACTGTAAACATAAAAGATGCCGGTAAAACGCTTATTCAAGTTACAGACAACGGCATTGGAATGTCGGAAACCGATGCACGCATGTGTTTTGAGAGACACGCCACATCAAAAATAAAAGACATTAACGACCTTTTCAAGATAAAAACAATGGGCTTCCGTGGTGAAGCTCTCGCTTCTATCGCATCCATTGCCGAAGTAGAACTCAAAACCCGCCGTGAAAAAGATAAACTCGGAACACGTATCGTAATAGAAGGCAGCAAACTGATTTTGCAAGAAAAAATCTCTTGCCCCAAAGGCAGCAATTTTGCAGTGAAAAAACTTTTCTATAACGTACCTGCCCGCCGTAAATTTTTGAGAAAAGATACTACCGAATTCGGTCTCATAATGCACGAAATACAAAAAGTTGCCATTGCTCACCCTGACAAAAAATTCAAACTAATACATAACGGCAAAACAGTGTATTCACTTGAAAAAGGTAATCTTGCCAGAAGACTGTCCGAAATTTTTAGTGAAAAAATCAAGAAAGACATTCTTCCTGTTGAAACAAAACTACCGGGTTTGTTACGCATCTACGGCTATATCGGCAAGCCCGAAACGGCAAAAAAGAAAAGTCCGCAATTCTTTTTCGTAAACAAACGGTTTTTCAGACACTCGTGGTTTCACAAAGCCATAGTAGAATCGTTTCAAGATATGATAAAGCCGGAAACTTCACCCGAATATTTCATTTTTTTTGAAATTGGCCCTGAAAAGATTGATGTAAACATTCACCCGACCAAAACTGAAATAAAGTTTGAAGATGAACTTAATGTACGTAAAGCATTGGCTGCCGCTGTAAAAAACACTCTTTTCAAATACAACATTTTCCCGTCAATAGACTTTGACCGTGTAATTGACAATACTCCGTCACAAATACCTAAAAACTTCCCCGAACATTCAGGCACACATATAGCTTCTACCGACACACCGCAATTTACCCCAAAGCACCACACCAAAGAAAAAATTTCTCCTGCAGATATAGAAAACTTTATGCAATCTGTTTATGGAGATGACCTCCCCGAACCCAGCAAAGAAAACAACTTGATTATAGAATCTTCGGTAAATAATGAACTTGCAGAGCCTCAACTTCCTGACGAACCCGAATTTATTCTTTATCGTAACCGCTTTATTATTACCGAAGTGAAATCCGGTTTGCTTGTGATAGATGCCAAAAGAGCACTGGAAGCCATAAATTACAACAAAGCTCTTGAACTGGTACGCAGCCACAACTTCAAAACACAATTTGTATTGCAACCGCTGGAAACCGGTATTTATGTAAAAAATCCTGCATTGTATCAAGATTTCAAAGCAGCAATAAAACAAATGGGCTTCGAAATAGATGAGCACAAAGATGAGATACTGATAAAAGCATTTCCGCCTTTCATAAAAGATACGGAAGCCAAAACCATTGTGTCAGACCTTTACTTTATGTTTGAAGAAGGCATAGAAACCGAAGACAGCGACATATTGCACCGGAAAATGGCACTGCAATGGGCAAAGACTTCGGCAGCCATTACCAACCTGACCGACCTTACTGAAGATGGCATAAAATCATTGGTATCATCTTTGTTTGAGCTTCATGAACACGACAAAACAATAACAGGCGAAAAAATTATGGACATTTTGCCACACAAATTTATTTCTGAAATTTTTGACAACTAATAAATTAAACAAATGGATCAGTACAGATTTACGGGATACAGACTTCTACCACCAATAGTGAAAAACTTGCTTATAATAAATACCTTAATGTATTTCTTTACAATCTATGCGTATTCGTCTCTAAACATAGACCTTACCAAAATGCTTGGGCTTCATAGTTTCGACTCACAATACTTCAACATTTATCAGTTTGTTACTTATATGTTCATGCACGGTAGTTTTTCACATTTGTTTTTCAATATGTTTGCACTTTGGATGTTTGGTGCTGCCATAGAAAACTATTGGGGACCAAAACGGTTTCTTTATTTCTATTTCATTGTGGGGATAAGTGCCGGATTGTTCAATGACCTGATAATGTGGATATCGCACAAAGAAATGATTGCTGCATATAATGCTTTTGCCGCATCTCCAGACCCGAAAACATTTTTACATCTCGTAAAAGAATACTTTCCTGAGTACATAAAACCTGTATCAGACTGGATATATCAATGGGATTTACACCCCGACAATTCTGCTCTTGCACAACAAGCAATTGATTTCCTCGGAAAAGAAATTTACAAAGTAATAAATGTTCCTATGGTTGGAGCTTCAGGTGCGATTTTCGGACTACTTCTTGCTTTCGGAATGCTGTTCCCCAATGCACTTATTTACATATACTTCCTTTTCCCGATGAAAGCCAAATATTTTGTTCTTATTTACGGAGCAATGGAATTGTTTTTGGGAGTTATGAACGAACCCGGAGATAATGTTGCCCATTTTGCCCATCTCGGTGGTATGATTTTTGGTTTTATACTGATAAAATACTGGCAAAAGAAAGACCGCAACAAATATTTCTACAGCTAAAGGAGGATTAGAATATGCCCGGAATTTTCGGAGAAATACATTATAAATTCAAATACGGTTCGGTTTTAACCAAGATAATTTTCATAAACATAGGTGTTTTTCTTGTTATCAAACTTGCTGACTTATTTTCTTTTTTATCAGGAAGTGACATCCCGTTAAGTTATTATCTTATTGACATTTTATCACTTCATTCAAACATTGCTTATTTGATTTTTCACCCGTGGCAAATTTTCACTTATATGTTTTTGCACGAGGGATTGTGGCATTTGGTTTTCAACATGTTATGGCTATATTGGTTTGGCGTAATTTTTTTGAATTTTCTTGATTCGGGAAAATTTTTAAGGGTTTACATATTCGGCGGGTTGGCAGGAGGACTTTTGTACATTCTTGCTTATAATATTTTTTCCGTTCTTTCACACATAGATGCTATAGCACTGGGAGCTTCTGCTTCGGTAATGGCTGTGGTAATAGCAATTAGCGTTTATGTGCCCGACTATGTGATTTACCTGCTGTTTTTAGGTCCCGTAAGGCTTAAATACATTGCACTTGCTACAGTTATACTAGACATAATTAGTATTTCGGGAGGCAATGCAGGCGGACACATTGCTCACTTGGGCGGTGCATTGTTAGGGTACTTGTTTGCGGTAGAAATAAAAAGGGGAAGAGACATTACAGGCTTTTTAAAATTTGGAAAACGCAAGCAAAAAAGTAACTTTCGCATTACAAAAAACCGATACCGCACACGCAGCGATTGGGATTACAATGCAATAAGAAAACAAGACAACGAAAGGCTTGATAAAATTCTAGATAAAATAGCAAAAAGCGGGTATGACAGTTTGACTGAAGAAGAAAAGAAGTTTTTGTTCGACTCATCAAAAAGAAGCTGAAAACTTGAAAAAAGGTATAGTATATAAAATTCTGTGGATAGTTACTTTATTCATCTCATCACTATTATTAATTGTTTATTTAAGTCCGTTCATATCACCACGGACATTTGTCCTTCCTTCCATTCTAAACCTTTTTTATTTACCGCTTTTGGCTCTATTGCTAATAACTATGGTAATTGCTTTTTTGTTCAAGTACAAAAAAATCGTGATGTTTTCATTACTTATTTTAATAGCAGGTATAAATCATCACCATCACACTTTCAGCATAAAATCTTCAGAGTGCAGTAAAAACAAAAAATCGCCAATCCGACTAATGACTTACAATGTAAAAGTCTTCAATTTGTACAATTGGGTAAAAAATGTTCAGTACAAGAAAAAAATCATTCACCTGATAGACAGCATAAAACCCGACATACTTTGCTTACAGGAATATGTTTACGATGACCGGAAAATTTTTGACACAAGGGATACAATTCTCAAACTCTTAAAATACAAATATTACTCCGAAACATTTTTACAACACAACAAATATTTTCACTTCGGAATGGCTTTGTTTTCCCGTTATCCTATAATTAACACTAAAAAAATTGTTTTCAATTCTTCATTAAATTTTGTAACACAATACAAAATTATTTTGCCCGGACAAGACACAGTTTGCTTGTTTAATACCCACTTTCAATCCATAAGATTCTCCTATGACGAATACAAATACCTTGACAGCTTGCAAAAGAATATTGAGGAAAATAAAATACGCAAATTCTTCCCCATCACAGATAAAATTATCAAAGCTAACCGTATGCGTGCAGGGCAAGCAGACTACATTGCTAAAATTATAGACAAATGCCCGTATAAAACAATATTGTGTGGCGATTTTAATGATATACCTTGTTCATATTCATACAATCTGTTTAGCGACAAAATGAAAGATGCTTTTCTTTATGGCGGTACAGGACTTGGAGCTACTTTCAACCGCTTCTTTATACCTTACAGAATAGACTTTGCATTTTTGCCAAAAGATTTTGATGTGTGCAACGCAGAAGTTATTAGAAAATCATATTCCGATCACTACCCGCTTGTAGTAAATTTCAAGCCATAAAAAAAGCCGCCCCAGAAAGGACGGCTTCACATCAATAACCAAAAAATCTATAACATTAAACAATATCTTCGTCAAAGTCACCGAAGTATCGCATAAATTGAGCTCTTTCATACATAGCCGGATTTTTGGCTTTTTGCTTACTGGCTACACCCTTCATATCTTCAATTGTTTCGTAACCATTGTCCGCCATGTAGTTTTCAAGGTCTTTTATCATTTCTTTGATAACCTTAGGTCCGTTTTTGTAAATTGTTGAAACAATTTCTACAGCATCTGCACCTGCAAGTATCATTTTGATAAGACCATTACCGTCGTGGATACCTGTAGTAGCAGCTAATGAACTTTTCACTCTTCCGTAAGAAATACCTACCCAACGTAACGGAGTAAGAATCTCATCAGGTGTACTGAAAATCTTTGCATTTACAATTTTCTTTTCTTTAATATCTATATCAGGATTGTAAAACCTGTTGAAAAGAACGAGCCCGTCAGCCTTTTCAGATAAGTCAATGATCATCTTACCTAAGTTGGAGAAGTAATAACTCATCTTAACTACAACTGGTATATTGATTTGAGCTTTAACTTTTTCTACAATTTCAAAATAAGTTTTTTCCATATCAGTGCAAGACTTAGTCAAATCACTGGGAAGTATGAAAATATTAAGTTCCAAAGCATCTGCACCTGCTTCTTCTATCTTCTTTGTAAAATATGCCCATTCATGTGTGCTTACACAGTTTACACTGGCAATGATAGGAATATCTACTTCTTGCTTAGCAGCCTTGATAAGGTCAATATATTTTGTAATGTTATCTTGTTTGAGCTTATAATCAAAGTAATCCAAAAACTCATTATCGTAGCCGTATTCTTCGGCTTCTTTCATAAAACTGTTAAATTCAAAGATAATTTCTTCTTCAAAAATTGATTTGAGAACAATAGCACCGGCTCCGTTTTCTTCAAAAGTTTTGAAATGTTTTGTATCTCCGGTAATTCCGGAAGCACCTATGATTATAGGGCTTTTCAATGTTAAACCTGCGAATTTTGTTGTTATATTAGTTTTCATGCTTAAATAATTTTTTAGTTTTTTATGCAAATATAGGGAATGTCCTTTCTTTAAAATTATTTTTTTTTATGTTTTATAACATAAAAGCACAACCCTTGTGGAGCATAGCGGAGTCGAACCGCTGACCTCTTGACTGCCAGTCAAGCGCTCTAGCCAACTGAGCTAATGCCCCGTCATCAATGCACTATGCGGACAAATTTAATACTTTTTTGAAATAAAACAGCAGTTCTAAAAATTTTTTAACTTAAAAATAACCTATAGGTTTTTTAGTAAACTTATTTATGCTCATATTTATTGCTAAAGTCACCTTAAACCCAACAATAAAACCTTATACTAAAACAATTTAAGTATATGAATTCCCCCCCCTGTATTTTCAAATTTTCAAATTTTCACCTTCTCTTTTTGCTCCTTTTTCTTGTCCTGTCAGATTTACCGGTTGGTCGGTCTTCTGTTACTTCTACCCTGAGCTTACGACCTTTAAATTTAGCATTTTTGAATGCTTTGAGCAGTTTATCTGTATATTTTTCTCCTGCTTCAAAAAAAGAAAAACTGTCTTTTATGTCAATTGCACCAATATTTATATCACGGTCGCGGCCATAATCATTTATCATTCCGATAATGTTTTTTGGATTTATTCCGTCTTTTCTGCCAATGTTAATGTAGAAACGTGTAAAACCCGGTTCTCCTCTTCTTCTACTTGCACTTGGTTTTCTTTCGTTGCTTGTTTTTTCGCTTTCCGCTTTTTTGTTCAAATCCGGTGCATTTTTGTAATACTCCAAAAACCTGTTGAACTCAACAGAAACAAACCGCTTAATAATTTCTTCTTTAGTTAAATTTTGCAACTTCTCATTAACCGCATCCATAAACGGTGCTATTTGTTCTTCATCTAACTTAACCGTTTGCATACGGTCTATCATATTCAAAAGCTGCTTTTCACAAATTTCCTTACCATTTGGCACAGGTTGTTTTTCGAATTTCTTTCGAATAATCCTTTCTATTTGCGGTATTCTGGTTTTTTCGCGAAAATTGACAATAGCAATTGAAACACCTGATTTACCTGCTCGTCCCGTGCGTCCACTTCTGTGGGTGTAAACTTCAAGGTCTTCCGGCAAATTGTAGTTTATAATGTGTGTAATGTCATCTACATCTATACCGCGTGCTGCCACATCGGTAGCCACCAGTATTTGCAATGCCTTGTTTCTGAAACGCTTCATTACATGATCGCGTTGAGCTTGAGACAAATCCCCATGCAAAGCATCGGCATTGTATCCATCTTTAATAAGTTTATCGGCTACTTCTTTGGTTTCAGACCGTGTGCGGCAGAAAACTATTCCGTAAATATCGGGATTAAAATCCACTATACGCTTGAGTGCCAAATACCTGTCACGTGCATGCACTTGATAATAAATATGCTTGACATTTTCAGCTCCCGAGTTTTTTTGCCCCACTGTAATTTCCACAGGTTTATTCATAAATGTTTTGGCAATCTGTGCAACTTCCCGCGGCATTGTTGCAGAAAACAAAAGCGTTCTTTTATCCTTTGGAGTATTTTCAAGAATTCCGTTCAGTTCGTCACGGAAACCCATATTCAGCATTTCATCGGCTTCGTCCAGCACTACGGTTTTAATGTTTGATATATCAGCCACCTTACGCTTTATTAAGTCAAGCATACGCCCGGGTGTGGCAACAATTATATGCACACCTTTTTTTATAGCCCTGATTTGTGTTTCTATACTGGCACCACCGTAAACGGGAACAATTTTGAAACCGTCAATAAACTTTGAATATACTTGCAGATCTTTTGCAATCTGAATAGCCAACTCCCGAGTAGGAGCAAGTATCAATGCTTGAATAGATTTATTGTGTGTGTCGATTTGTTCAATAAGCGGCAATCCGAAAGCTGCCGTTTTACCTGTTCCTGTTTGTGCAAGTCCTACTATGTCTTCTTGTGAGTTTAAAACAACCGGAATAACTTCTTTTTGGATTGGTGTCGGATTTGTAAACCCAAGTTCCTCAACCCCTTTCAATATTTTGGGCGACAAGCCCATTTCGTTAAAATTCAATATATTATATTTTTATAAAATCGGGCACAAAGGTAGCTAAAAAAAGAAGGCGGAAAGGATTTTATCTTACTTTGTATCATATTTTCTCCTTTTTATATTTTCACCATTTAAAATTAAAACTTTTTTGCTTAAAATCTTTTATCATTAAACCTAAACCAATTGTAAAATAATGCATATTGCCTCTCATCCATTGATTTTCATTCTCAAATCCCGTCAAGTAATATGCATATCTTATTCTTATAAAAGGATAAGAAACATTATGGTTGTATTTGGGCCAATATTTTGAAATTAACTTAATATAAAAATTTACACCCAAAAAGTATGTAGTACTATTATTCAAATTAATCTTTGTTGATTTGTTGTTACATTCCAAACTATCCGACAACATATAAATGGAAGTTAACCCCATACCACCAAAAGGTGTTACCTTAAACGTTCTCGTATTTAGTACATTATAACCCGATGAAATCTCATATACATATATTTCCATATCTTTCCCCGCATCTACTAAACCTGAAGAATACGATATACTTTTTCTTGATTTCATAAAACCCGTATGAGTTCCTACAAAAAGACCTATTTTTTTATAATTGCCATTAAAGGAAAATCCAAACAGAAAAGGATTAGTAAAATTATTGCTTAAATTACCTGTTAATACTTCATAACCACCTGATAAATTGTAAGAAATGGTCCATTTGTTGGATTTTATTACATATATAACCTTTCCCTTTACAATCGGGACAAATTTACTGTCCGGGTATTTTTGAATAAAAACTTCCGCTTTTTCATTAACAGTATCTTGTGCGTAAGGATTTATACGTTTGTCAATTAAAACTTTATCCAAATAAATACTTAAAAACTCTTTTGTATCTTGATTTAAATCTGAAGCGAAAATCTGTTTTTTCAGCTTATTTACATTCTTTACGGAATACTCTTTTAAATTAAACGTTAACAAATCTTTTTGCGGTGGTATGCGGTTAAATAGTTGAGATAAATAATCACTGTTTCTTTCTTGAATGTTCTTAATAAGTTCATCGTATTCTTTTGTCCAATACAGAATAATATCATATTCTTCTGGCAAAAAAGATAAATACTTATCTCCTTCTATTCTTTTTAAATAGTCTTTAATTTGTTTTACCTTAGAAAAATCACCTTCCATCAATTTATTAATCAGCAAATTACGTCC
>JALTDM010000144.1 GCA_027074135.1 Bacteroidales bacterium | reverse complement strand
CTATTTGCAGTATGATTATCGTATCCGTTCAATGGTATATACAACTAATTGGTTGGAGCGGTTACATAGGGATTTTAAACGCACAACGAAAATGCGTGGTGCCTTACCAAGTCCTGAAGCTACAATCCTATTATTAGGTTATGTTGCAATGAACAAAAAGTCATACCAAAGGGAAGTGCCAAAATTAAATTATGATAAATCATTTGATTGGGAGGAATAGTTATGAAAAAAGAAAATGACACAAGGCAATTGCAAGAACTACGCTACGGCTACGCCTCCGCTCCGTTCTTGCAAAAATCTAACAACAAAACATTTTTGATTATTTTTGCAAAAGTGAAACCGCATACACACAAAAACGGGACACTACCCTAAAAATCAATATTCAATATTGAATATTCACTATTTTTTTCCCCATTAAAGTGCCTATCACCAAAAATGTTGTTATGGGGAATCAAAACCACAAATTAAAAAAATGCAACCTCAATAATAACAAGGCTGCATTTTCACTAGTAGAGTAAAAAGAATATTTTACTTTTTTATTAATTTACCGGTTTTTATAAAATCTTTTATTTTTATTTTATAAAAATATGTTCCTCGAGGCAAAGATTCAACCGATACTCTTGTTGGTCCTTGTAAAGTTGCTTTCATAACTTCTTCCCCGTTAACATCATAAATTTTCATAATTGTTTTCTGGTTAAAAGGTATTTTTACAAAAATCTTACTTGTCGTAGGATTTGGATAAATTCGTATCATATTATCAACCGTGTTTGCAGTAAAACTTGTATAACTTTCTGTTGTAAAATACCATGCTTCAGACCAAGGAGAATATCCGCTACTATTACCACCCCGTACTCGCCAATAATAAGTTGTATTAGGTAATAAATTGTTTAAAACACAGAAAGTATCTGTAGAATTATATACAACTACATTAGTTTCGAAATTTTCATCTTGGGCTATCATCATTTGATAACTTGTTACATTTTCAATTGAAGACCATTCAAAAACTTGTCCATCCAAAGGAATGGATGTTGAAGCATTTAATGGTGAAATTAAATTTGGGGCTTCTGTAAGTTGATATTCAGTAGTAAAATTCCACACATCTGACCATTCACTCGTATCATTTATATTAAATACTCTTGCCCGCCAAAAATATGTAGTACCATATAATAAGCCTGTATTCTCTTTGTAAATATAATCGAGATTACTATTGTAGCCGTCTCCAAAAGATAATATGTGCAATGGGGAATTAAAATTTGGTGTAGTATCCATCTCAAACTGATAATGTAATTCATCTGTATTATTTTTTTCTGCATTTACCTCTGTATATGTTGTTGTAGATAAACCGGTATAATTATCATAAGGAAAATATAATGTAGGCTTAATTAAAGTTGTAAAATTCCACACATCTGACCATTCACTCGTATCATTTGAATTAAACACCCGTGCTCGCCAATAATATTTAGTTCCATACAACAAATTGGAATTCAGTTTATAAATAGTTTCTGAATAACTATTATACCCCTCTCCTGTAGATACTACATGTAATGGAGAATTGAAGTCAGGTGTCGTATCTATTTCAAATTGATAATGTGACGCATCAGTATTATTCGCTTCTACATTAACTTTCGTATATACTATAGTGGATATATCTATAGAATTATCTTCAGGAAAATACCAAGAAACAGTGTTTAAAGTTGTAAAACTCCATATTGCAGACCAAGCACTCGTATCACCTGCATCAAACACCCTAACTCTCCAATAATATGTAGTACCATACAATAAATCTGAATTTAACTTATAGATAGCATCATTATAACTATTATAAACATTACCCACAGAGATTGTGTGTATTGGCGAATCAAAATCAGGTGTTGTATCTATTTCAAATTGATACTGTGTTGGCTCGGTAATACCGGACTCAACATAACACTTTAAAGTAACATAAGTAATAATTCCAGTTTCGTTGTTATTAGGATAATATAAGCTCGGTGGATTCAAAGCCAACAATGATTTATTCAAAATCATAAATAAAGCTACAAAAAGCAAAAATGCCTTAATTACCTGTTTTTTAATTTTTGTTCTCATAGTTTTTAGATTTTTTAAAGACAAATAAAAGGTATTATAAATAATAAAAAAATGACATTTATCAGTTTTTTACTATTATCCTTATACCTTTGCTGTTTGACATGAATTCGGGCGAATACAAACTTTGCACAATGGAAATACCACCACTGAAATCACCTTTGTATTTTACATACGCCTCGTACTCTAGAAAGATTGTTCCTTTGGAAATATGCCTGAAATAGAAATCTGTGCGTTCATCAAACACTTCTTTGAAAAAATATGCATGCCTGTAACTACCGTAAGAACTTTTGGTACCGACAGGTTCAAATCCCGACGGACGGTAATCTCTCACTGCAACAAATTCATAATCACGGTCTGACGTTACAATCAGCCTTATTTTAATCTTATCACCCGGCAGCAATTTGCCGTTTTCAACCTTGGTGTAAGTCTTTTTGCCGTTTTCTTCTGTAACTTTATATATTTCACGGCTGATTTTCAGCTTATTACCGGCACTGCCTATTTTATCATAGTTTTCGAAATATTGCCAATAAACAGCACCCCAACCTATATTTTTTTCATCTTGCTTTGTTACTTCTATTCTGCCAAAATTTTTCTTTATTTTACTTGCATTAAACTTAACCTTATAATAACCTGTGCCAGGCTCTATATTGCCATTCTTTTCGGCAATAGCTGTTACATTTACATCACCAACTTTAACTTGCAGTGGTACGGTTACGCTCAAATCAAATTTGTCCCTGTCGCTCAAAAGCAATTCAACTGCTTCAATGGTTGTTTCGTTAGACTCCCACATATTGGTTTGTTTGTGCTTGATAAGCCAAATTTTCATTTCATTCAAGTATTCTTTGTCCACACCCGCATCGGTAAAGAATCGCAATATGGATGTATGACCTAGCACTCCGGCATTGTAATAATACCCGAAACTGGCGGTGTTTTGCCAATACCTGCCTAATTCTTTGCTGTATTTTGCCACATCTTTAATTGAGGCAATTATTTTCTTTACAAGTTCAGGTTTCTTGTTTTCTAACACAAAATATTCTCCCAAAACAGACCTTTCGTAAATGCTGTGTTTACTCCAAAACTTTAAGGCTTGTGATTCAAAATATTTTGCAGCTTCTGAATTTTCTTTATCATAATCATTCCACAAAGCCCTTATTAGCAAGTATTTTTCGTAAGTGTAACTCAAATAATCGTGTTCCTTGTAATCTTTGTCGTACTTCTTGATTTCTTCAAATTGTTTTGTTACTTCCTTTTCTATATACTTCAATCCGCTTTTTACAGCTTTAATTTCCGGCATTGTCAATGTATAACCGTAATCTTTTCTGAGTTTGCCATACATTTCCACTACTTCCAATGTAGAATAAAGTCCTCCGCGATACGCATCTTTATACCACTTCCACGCCCCGTTGTTGTCTTGAAGCTTCAAAAGTTTTTTCATATACAAATCTTTCTTGTACGAAACGGTGTTTACCTCAAAAAGCAATCCCAACCTGCGTTTTTGTTCGGTTTCGTCAGCCGCATTAATAAGCCACGGAGTATTTTCCAGAACAAAATCTTTTAATTCTTTGTTTTTATACAATGCAGATAAAAAGACATCTTTTGATTTGAGGTTTTTCCACTTTTCAAAAATTTTCTTTATTGCAGGATTGTTTTTTATTATGTAATCTCCCGAAACGGTAGCAAAAAATGCAGCTTTCACTTCACCCAAAAATCTGTAATCACCTTTGTCCAAATAAGGAATTGCTTGTACTGCAAACCATAGAGGATTTGAAGTTACTTCTACGGTATAAGCAAAATTCTTTACGGTAGTTGATTTTGAATACTTATTAAACTCGTTGAATATCAAAGTTTTCTTGCCTTTTTTATTTATGTAAAACGGCAAAGTTTGAGTAACAAGTTTCCTGTTTGAAAGAACGGGGATAAAATCTTTTTCGGCATCGGTAAAAGTACTGTTGCCGGCTTTGGCAACATATTGCAACAACGATGCACCTTCTGGCGCACTTACTTCAAAGTAGGCTGTTTTTGTTTCGCCTGCACCCACATTAATTTCTTTTTCAAACGAAGCGATTTGCTTTTCTGTAATGCCGTCTAGTATTTTCAACTCAACCTTTGCGGTTTGTGTTTTATCCGTAAGATTTGAAACCCCGACAGGCAAAACTATTTTGTCACCCTCACGCAAAAAACGCGGCATATCGGTTACAACCATCAGCGGCTTGTTGCTTAATACATCTTTTTCTGCCACATCGGTTTCCCAATCGGGTGTATAAGCCAATGACCTGAAATGCCAGGTGGTAAGAGCATCGGGTACTACAAAAGAAAATTCCGCTTTTCCGTTTTTATCAAAAGACAATCCTGCAAAGAAAAATGCCGTAGGAGTAAAATTTTGTCTTACTACATCTTTTTTGACGGGTTTTGATTCGGCATATCCGTTTATATCTTTTGTTTCTTCATTATTTGGTGTATTTTCAAGCTCTCTTTCAGATTCGGCAGCCATTGTAATACCTTTTTTACCTCTTTTGGCACTCCTTGCAGGTGCACACATAAACTCTCTACCACGGTAATATGGATAATATCCTGCACTTTCTCCTTCTATTTCTCCGGTAGAAGGTTGATAAATGGCACCGTAAAAATCAGGATACTTGCTTAAATAAGCAGTTTTGGTATCGAGTTGCGAATTTGAAAAATTTCCCACATAATAATCCGGCATAAAACACCCCAGACTTGTATTCCAAGCATTATAACCGAAATTTTCGAGTGATTTGTCCGTCATTGCCGCTATCAAAAAGCCTTTAGAAGGTTTGTTTTTATCATTTGTCAGTGTCAAAACAACTTTTTCTTTTTTACCCGGCTGCGTTTTGTCAGTCAAGTGCTCAATTTTCAGTTTTACTGATGGCTCATATTTAGAGAAGCGGTAAGTGTTTGAATAAAACTTTCCGTTAAAAACAGTGTAAACATAAACCGAATAATTATATTCAATCTGTTGTGGCACATTGAGAGTTACAATTTTTTGCTTTCCTTCTATTATGCCATCATAACTTGCCACCAATTTATTACCGTCAAAGGCGAGAATGTGGAAATGCTGTTTTTTTGCACCGCTCCCTACAAGAATTTTCACTTGTTCGCCACCTTTAAGACCTCCTTTTAAGTTGCTGATATTAAATGTGTAAAACGGCTTTTCGCTCAATGATTTTACTTCTGTTGTTTTGGTTAAATAAACCGTTTCTTTGGCTTTAATTGTATGTCCACTGTATTTTGAAATTACTTCAATCAGATATTTGCCGGGTTGCAAGGTTTGAGGTAGGTGCATTCCTGTTTTATTTGTTTTGCCTTCCCAAACGAGTTTGCCCGGTTTTGATTTTTCATCCGCATATTTATAATACGGTAATTTGTCATACCAATCCTTTTTGCTGTAAATTACTGTGTCACAATCGTAACACTTATCCTTAACAAAAGGCACATCGTACATATCCAGCTTATACACCTTTATTATAAAATCGGGGCTAACTTTTGCACCAGTTACAGTGTTCACATCAATAAACACACTGTCCGACTCACTCTCTGTCAAAATTTCTGCAGAGTTCAAAGACAGATAGAAAGGTTTGTCGGCTATTTGATAATTTCTTGTTGTTTCCCTTGTTTCGCCCGATGGAAGGATAATTTTCACCTTTACCTCATAATCCGTTATTCCGTTTGGACTTTTGTAATTCGCAGGGAAGTTAAATGTAAAATCACCGTTGCTCTCTGCCGTAGCAGTTCCTTGTATTACCGGAAATTTAATTCCGTGGCGGCTAAAAAACGAAAACTTGATAATTGAATTTTCTTTGCGGAAAACTTTCCACTCTACCTTTGCACCCGTCACCGGCATACCCGAGTATGTGGATATTTTTCCTTTTACAGTAACCGTATCTCCTGTTACATAAGGTTTGTCAAGGTCGTTCAAATCAATTTTATACTTTGGCAATTTGTATGCTTCTACATTTATTTCTTTGCTGCCTCTACCTGCCGACAAATAATACGAGCCCGGAGTGGCATCATCAGGCAAAGGTATTTCACCCGAAACAAGCCCGTTTTCTCCTGTTACAAGTTCTTTTTGCCAAATTGTTCTGCCAAAATTGTTCCTCAACACTAACTTGATTCTGTCATTTGGCACAATGCTTTTTTTGCGGTTTTTACCTTGCACACTTACCACGGCATACTTAATAACCTCGCCCGGCTTGTAAGTGTATCTGTCGGTATAAATAAAGTCTTTTTCAACAGACATTCTGCCTTCATAAGAGCCATAATACATAAGTAGCCTGTAAACTGCAGTGTCTTTTTTGTAAGAAATTAGCAGATAATTTGATCCGTATTCGGGGACACCGCTCAAATCTACGCGGCTGCCTTTGCCGAGGTTCTTTTCTTTATTGCCCTTGTAATTCTTAGAAATTACTCTCACTTGTGCTTTGGGGAGAATCTCTCCATTATTCAAATCTGTAACACTCATTACCCTTTTATCATTCTCCACTTCGTAATAAACATACCCCAAAGATGTGACTTGTAAAACCAGGAAATCGGGATTGCCTGCACCTTCAATTTTCACAAAATAAAATCCTGCCGGCAAAGGTTTGCGAATTATTTGGACCGTATGTTCCCTGTAATCTGTAAACCCGGGCAAAGTAATTTTTTCGGTTCGCACCACATTTTTTTCACCGAATTTCTTTACCAGTTTCGCAACGCTGCGGTAAGAATAATTTATATCCAAAAACAACTTACTGCTAGCTTTGTAATACTTAAGTGTAAAGCCTTTCAGATTTTTATATCTTACGGTTATCAAAAAAGATTTTCCGGGTAAAAGCTGATCGCTTGCATCTACTGATAATGAAACCGATTCGGTTATTTTTTGATATAATTGCTTCAAGTTGCTTGCAAAAAAATGCTTAGGATATTTCTCTGCATAAGTTTTACACAACTTCGCTGCCTTAACTTTGTAGAAGCGGTATTTGTGAGTGGCTGTATCATTTTTTGAATAAGGTGTGCTATCGTAAACTTTTGCCAAATAATAAGCAAATACAGCAGAACATTCTTTACCTTCATGTTTTTTCAGATCATAATTCAAAGTGCTCAACAACTTTTCAGTAGCATTGTCTCCAATATAAAAACTACCGAAAAAACTTAAACGGTCATATTCAATTTGTGCAAACCTGTTGCAATTTTTATCCTTTTGAGCAAGCATTAAATTCTTGGCATACATTGCCTTAACAAGTTTCGGGAAATTCAATGAACGAACTTTTAAATCAACCGACTTTGTGAATTTGTCGTAAGGATTAAGAACATTTACATCAAAATCACCTTGCCTAGTAAAATAAGGTGCATATTTTCCCGATAGATAAGTATTGCTAATTTTTTCGGTTATCTTCGGCACAAAAACATCTGCCAAAGTTTTGTAAACATCTTGCGAGGTACCATTTATTACTTTTTTAAAATCTGTTATTTTTAAATTGTTTAGTTCATTCAAAGAATCATAAATATATTTTGCATGAACAAAAACCGAATCGGCATACCTTTTTATGCTCCAAAAACGCATTTCACCGACAGGCGTATCATACTGCCATACTTCCGGTCTGTATTTGGAAAAAGCATCGGCATAAACTTCCACAAGGTAAAAATGTAAAAAATATGATACGGGCTTTGTCGCAGTATTAAGTTCAGTTTCATAAAAACGGACAAGGCTGTCATTGGGGTTGTCAAACCAACGGGACACTTTACGTTTGTAGCCGTAAGCCTTTATCAAATCAACGGATAGACCTTGCTTTTTGCTTATTTCAATAATTTTGTCAAGGATTTTTGAAGCCTTTACAGGTCTGGCACTTTGCAAGTTATATTCAACTTTTTGCCATAGTTCCTTAATGCTTTCGGGCTTGTCGAACGACATTGCGGTAAAAATTCCAAAAAGAACCAAAAAGGATAGAAGTTTGTTTCTCATACCATAAATCTTTTTTACAAAGGTAAGTCAAAATAAAAATCGTGCCAAAGAGGGGAAATACGAGAATATTGCAATTTTCTAATTTGTTAATTTTTAAATGGGAAGATATAGAGGAAATCTTTTTAACAAATAATAATCTTATGATACAAAAGAGCTATTAGATGCGATAAATTATTCTTTAATATCTGAACAAATTCGTAAATTATTAATTTCACCTTACAATCGGCAATTGTGGTTTTCCTCGATCATTTTCTCTTATACCTTGTCTCCTCGGATTATTTACTTGAATATTTTCTATAAGATACCACTTACCTTTTTTAAACTTAAGCCCATCGTAAGTAAAGTCTGGTCCGTAAAATTGATACAACCCTGTATAAATTTTCTTGGAAGGTGACAAGTGATCCATCACAATCATATCATAACGCTTGTCGTAATGCAAAACCATAGCAACCTTTGCTGAATATTCAAAAATCAATCTCATATATTTTTTACGACCAACAACAAATATCCTTTTCCCGAATTTCGGTCTCCCACTTCCAGTAAAATAAAGCACATCAATCACCTTTTTTGATGTTAGCAAATTATTTTCGTCCCAACCTATTAAAGTATAATAAATTTTTCCCCTGTATTTTTTCTGTACTATTTGGTAAACAAGATTCCCATACCAATGTTTATAATCCAATCGCACCTTTTGAGGATCGGTAATTGAATCCGAAAAGTCGTGCAATCGAAAAGTTAAAACCTTTTTTTTCTTTTTATAATAATATTGCAAAAAACCATTATAAGTATGTGTATAATCATCATTCCGTGTATCCCATATATAAATTTTCACCAATTCATTACGTGACATCAAGACAGAAATAACCTTTTTCAACTTCGGGAAGCCATAATCAAACGATTCGTTCTTTAACAAAACTTCACTAAATAACGAATCTATCTCACTGTTAACTCTTGCCTTTTGGTAGTCGTTCAACACATATTTAGGACCATTTCGTTTATACAACTGCTTAAATAAAACAACCAAACTATCCTCACCCGAACGGACAAAATCAATACCGGGTCCTTTTTGAGAAAATACAGTAAGACCTGTAAAAAACAGCAAAAAGAATATTTTAATCCTTAATACCACAAAATCAAAAATCAAAATTAAAAGACAACGGCAACATAGATTTTATATCATTCATTGCCAATATCTTGTTTTTACCAACCAAAATAGTACGTATAGGTGTATTGAAACGTACTTCTGTTTCTAACATAACTTGACGGCACGCACCACAAGGTGCCACTGGTTCTTTAAGTATATCATCTTTATAAATAGCTACGATTGCCATTTTTGTTACAGGCACATCCGGATATTTGGCATTTGCATAAAAAAGAGCGACTCTTTCGGCACACAACCCTGAGGGATAAGCATTATTTTCTTGGTTATTTCCTGTAATTATTTCTCCGTTAACCAATTTTACTGCAGCTCCTACAAAAAAATGAGAATATTTAGCATAAGCATTTTTTGCAGCTTCTTCCGCCATTTTTATTAATTCTTGTTCATCTTCGGGCAGTTCCTCAAAACTATTATAGGATTCAACTTCTATGTCTATGTGTTGCTTTTTCA
>JALTDM010000143.1 GCA_027074135.1 Bacteroidales bacterium | reverse complement strand
CAAGAAAAGTAATCCATAAAGTAAATAAAAAAATAATTGCAATTAAAAATTTATTTTTCAGAATATAGGTTTTGATGTTTCTTTTTTTTATTTTCATAGCAATAAAAAAAGAGCTTAACCGTAATTATACGGTAATAAGCCCTTTTGGTTTCAATTACATTATTAGAAACTAAACATTTTTGCAGCTAAATCTACAACTCTGTTTGAATATCCCCATTCATTGTCGTACCACGATAGAACTTTTACAAAACTACCTTTTATAACCATTGTACTCAAAGCGTCAAATATTGATGAGTGTGGGTTGTGGATAATGTCAACAGAAACAAGGGGTTCTTCTGTGTATTCTAAAACACCTTTGAGGTATGTGTCGGCAGCTTCTTTCATTGCTGCATTTATTTCTTCCACTGCTGTTTCTTTGTTGAGTTGTGCTACAAAGTCAACAACTGATCCTGTTGCGGTAGGAACTCTTATTGCCATACCGTCAAGTTTGCCGTTAAGCTCTGGGATGATTATTCCTACAGCTTTTGTTGCGCCTGTTGATGTGGGAACTTGAGATACTGCTGCACTTCTGGCACGACGCAAATCGCTGTGAGGTGCATCAAGCAGTCTTTGATCACTTGTATATGAGTGTACTGTATTTAAAAAACCGTATTTTACACCAAATTTATCGTGAAGTACTTTTACTACGGGAGCAAGACAGTTGGTTGTACAGGATGCATTTGAAACACAAATGTGTTCGTCTTTTAGTTCATTGTCATTTACACCCATTACAATAGTTTTATCAATATCATCTTTTGCCGGTGCGGAAAGCAAAACTTTTTTAGCTCCATTTTTAAGATGATCTCCATATCCGCCTTTTTTGCCTTCTCTTGTGCGGAAAACACCTGTAGATTCAATTACCAGATCGGGGGTTTCTGACCACGGAATTTCGGCAGGTACCAGAGATGCCGAAACTTTTATTTTTTTGCCGTTTACAATTAAACTGTCATCTGTGTGTTCAACAGTGCCGTTAAATTTACCTTGTGTTGAATCATATTTTAACAAGTGTGCTAAAATTTTTGTGTTTGTAATATCATTGATTCCTATAATTTCAAATTCTGGCCTTTCAATCATAACTCTGAAAACATTGCGGCCTATTCTTCCGAATCCGTTAATTGCTACTTTGATTTTTGACATTTTATAAAAATTTTTTGTGTGATAAATTTTTGCGCTAAAATAATATTTTTTAATGATTTAATTTATTAAATCATTAAATTTTTGCCAATGCTTGATCTAGGTCATTTATTAAATCTTCTACATCTTCAATACCTACAGAGTATCTTACCAATCCGTCTGAGATTCCTGCTTCTTCTCTTTTTTCTTTAGGTACACCGGCATGTGTCATAGATGCAGGATGTTGTATTAGTGATTCTACGCCTCCAAGTGAAACTGCAAGAAGAGCAACTTTTACATTATTCATTAGAATAACTCCTGCTTCATGACCGCCTTTCAATTCAAAAGAAATCATTGTCCCGAAATCTTTCATTTGTTTTTTTGCAAGTTCATGTTGAGGATGTGATTTAAGTCCGGGATATTTTACCCATGCTACTTTAGGATGATTTTCCAAATACTCTGCAATTTTTTTGGCATTTTCTGTTGCTCTTTCTATGCGGAGCGATAAGGTTTTAACTCCGCGAATTACCATATAGGCTTGATGCGGATCCATATTCCCGCCGAGGTAAGTCATTGTTTTGCGGACTTTTTTATAATCTTTTTCTGTTTTTGTTATAACAGCACCACCAACTATATCTGCGTGCCCGTTAATGAACTTTGTAAGGGAGTGTAAAACAATATCTGCACCCAAGTCTAATGGTTTTTGCAAATACGGGCTGGAAAATGTATTGTCAACAACTACAACTATACCGTGTTTGTGTGCGATTTCTGATGCAGCTTTAATGTCTGTCAATGAAATTGTAGGATTAGCCGGAGTTTCA
The DNA here is from genome assembly GCA_027074135.1 of Bacteroidales bacterium. Classification (GTDB taxonomy): domain Bacteria; phylum Bacteroidota; class Bacteroidia; order Bacteroidales; family JALTDM01; genus JALTDM01. The sequence goes on along the minus strand of JALTDM010000143.1, from coordinate 7,681 downwards.
AGGTAAAGCATTTTTGTATTTGGTTTTATGCTTTTTTCAATCAAATCCAAGTCGGAAGTATTAATATAGGTAGATTCCACTCCCAAATTATGCAAAACATTTTCCATCAATCCTCTTGAAGGACCATAAACAGCAGCTGTGCTAACCATATGGTCTCCTTGTTGAAGAAAAGAAAAATAAACCGTAGATACAGCTGCCATTCCGGATGCAAAAGCTACGCCGCCGAATCCGTTTTCCAAAGCAGCCAGTTTATTTTCCAATGCTTCAATTGTTGGATTACCGATTCTTGTATAAATGTATCCTTTTTCTTCTCCTGCAAATAATCTTGCACCGTGTGCAGCATCTTTAAATGCAAAAGTAGATGTTTGATAAATAGGTACTACTGCGCTTCCAAAGGCATCCTCAAAATCTCCTGCGTGTACCAATTTGGTGTTAAATCCCATATTCTTTGAATCCATAATTTTTTGTTTTTTATAATTTTGACGGCAAAGGTAGTTATTTTTTTGCTCGCATATTTGTTATTTAATGTAACTTAAACCTTCCCTTGCTGATTTGTCATTAGACTTTAACATTAGTGCTTTGTAAAATAATACTTTTGCTTCCCTGTATTTTTTTAATTTAAAATCAGTCCACGCAAGCATAATGAGCCCGTCGTAAGAAAAAGGATATAAATTTACAAGTTTGCCAAAATAATTTTGTGCAGATGAAAAATCTCCCTTTCCATAATAAATCATTCCTAACTTATACAAAGCTGTTGTATTTGAGGGGGATGTTTCAAGAATTTTTTTATAATAATTTTCTATTACATCCCATTTCCCAAGTGCGGAGTAAGGATAAATTATTCCGAATTTTGCTTCTTCACTGTAGGGCATAATTTTTATTGCTTTTTGATAAAACCCGATTGACTCGTTGAAGTTACCCAATAAGTAATTTAGCCATCCGAGTCTAAGGTTTTGTTCGTAAGAATCTTGATTGTAAATGTTTTTGATTTCGGCAATTGCTTTTCCATAATCTCCTTTGCTTTCATATTCGTAGCTTTTCTGAAATGCTTTTACTTCTTTTTCAAAATCTTGAGAATAAGTATTAAATGAAATGTTTAAAAGTGCAAAAGCAAAAAACAGTTTTTTTAGAACTTCCATAACAAACCTCCTTTTAAAATTTTTATTGAAATATCATAGGGTTTATAAATATCTGTTGTTGCTGTCTGATGTTTTATAAAGTCTTCTCCATTCTGTATTAAAATAGAAAAATTTAAAGTTAGCTTGTTAAAGAAAACATTTACACCTCCACCTGATTGTGAGAAAATTAAGTAAGGTGAAATATAGTGGATTGAGGGGCTTTCGTAAAAATTATAAATCGAGCCGCTGTAATAAAATCCGAAAATGGAAACTTTACCAATGTTAAATCCTACCTCGCCGGAAATTACATAAGGGTTTTCCGATAAATAATTTTTTAATATTTCGTTGTCTGTATTTTTGCTGTATAAAAGGTAGTTGAATGACCCTTGTAAATACAACCTTGGAGATGCAAACGGGTACAATATAATAGTTTGAGACGGAATAAATTGTATATCCGTGCCATAAGATGAAATTGCAGCTTGTGATGCAAAAGATATATAAGGTGTGGAAAATAATGTTCCGAAACTGCCTGCCAAGGAAATAGATTTTTGATTGGAATAAACGAATTCTTGATTAGTCTGTTGCCAAATGAATGTACGACTTTCAGTAGTTTTGGTTGAAAAAAGTTTATATTTTTCATACACCATGTTGATATCATAATGATATGTAAGCTTATTGCTTGCTATAATATATTTTGTTGCCGAAAGGTCGTTAATTATACCGGTAAAATTTGAATAATAATTTTTGTTTTCACTATCAATCCCATAAAAATAAACTGATGATGGTATCAAGGAGTTTGAAATAGTCCAAAGCCTTTTTCCTTTGTACATTAAAATATCGGTCGTGTATGTTTTGAATCCTTTTATGTAATATGTCGAAACTGTTTCATCTCCCGCATCTTTTTGTAATGGAGGGACTCCTGTTTTATTGCTTGCAATGACCGAGCTGATATATAATTCATCTATTTTTTTGTCTATCTTGCTGAGTTTGGTTTCCAAATAGTGCGCTCTTAAGTAATCTCCTGTTTTTATGTAAGCTTCATAAAGAAGGCTTATAGCATATTTATCCGAATAATCGCTCATGTTTAATGCCTTTTCCAGTTCAATAATAGCTTTCCTTTCTTTATGCTTGGCAAGGTATGCTTCCGCTAGCCTTATTCTCAAGTAATAAAAATCAATATTTTGCTTAAGTCCGGCTTTAGCATATCTTATTAAATTGTCCCAATCTTTTTGTAAATAGAGCTTGTAAGTTATTGCATCAAGTTTTGGGAAAGTTAATGTGTCTTTTTGTCCGTAAGTTATGGAAAAATATATTGATAAAAATGTAAATAATAATATTTTAATCATCTTTTGCATTTTACGATTAATGTTTTGTGGTTTTCGAATGTGTCTATTTTTATTTCATTTCTGCTTATTGTAACTTCAAATCTTTTAGTTGAAAAACTTTTGCCGAAAACAGTATTTTTTATTTCTCCGTTCAATTTTACATATGCAGGCGAAAATGAATTGTCAGTTTCTGTATATTTTATTTTGTAACTTGACTTTGAAAACAAAAAGAACGGAGAAAAAAAATCTTGGATTATTCTTAAAGGTTTTGGGAAACCTGCTTGATGAACCGGTATTATATCTTCTACAATAATATTTTCGTAGTAAGCCAGCATTATTTTTCTGACAGTCAGGTATAAAAGGAAAAGTGGAGAACTTTTTTTGCCTTTATAGTTTTGTGTTATAAAAAAGGTACCGTTGTTTAAATAATATAAGTACGAATTGCTTTCGGTTTCATACAGATAATTGTTGTTGTAAATGTCTGTATTGGCTTCGAAGACACCTTGTTGTTTTATGTTGTTTTTCAGGTATGTAAATTCAAGTTTTTGTCCCGGCACAAATGTTAAGCAGTTTTTTAAAAGTTTTGTTTCTGTTATGTTTTCCAGCACTTCATTTTCTTGTGGAATACCAGTTTCAATAATTTCTGTTTTGTTTTTAGAATGCTTCAGGTAATTGGATAATTTGAAAAAAATTGTTGGAGAGCCGATGTATGGTAAGGATTGTAATTGGAAATGTAGGTGTGGATAAGGGCTGCGACCTGAATTGCCACAGTTTGCCAAGACTTGTCCTTTTGAAACAAAATCACCTGTTTTGACTTTTATGCTTCCCGGCTGTAAATGGCTGAGTTGAGAATACAAATATTCCGTATGCTTTATTACAATTGTATTACCCCAATTGTGCGAAGTATCTACTTCCCCTATGGCATTGTCCGGTATATTATTTTCTGCGGCGACTATTATTCCCGGAGCAGGTGCAACTACAGGTTTACCATAACATTTGTAATCTTCCGGTTTATAACCTTCATTTTCAAATTCCTTTCCTTCTTCATCTTTGATGACAAAATCCCAAGCATATTGCCATTCTTCTTTATGTGTGTATTCTCCGTTATGTCCTTGTGTTACAGTCCATTTGCCCCAAAAAGGCAAGTTTATGGGATAGTAATTCAAAAAGCCGAATCTGTCTAAATTTATTTCGTAATAATATTTATTAAACTCGGGTTTTTCTTGCTGAATTGGAATACGATAGAGAAAAACTTTGGGAGATAACCTTAAACTTAAAGCATACATTAGTCCCAAAATTGAAATTACAAATGGAAAGGCGTATGCCGAAATATGAAAAATTGAAAAGAAACTATCGGCTGCCAAAGTTATGATTACAATAACAGGAATTAAAATAATTGTGGTAATAACTGATGCCGTTGAAGGCTTATAAAAGTATGCAATTGCAAGAGAAGAAAGAATAAAATTGAATCCGTAATATGTATAATTTAAGGAATCGGTATCAGCTCCGAGCAGTCCGTAAAATAAATATGCAGAGAAAAAACCAAGTAATGAGTATAAAAACAAAACCCGTGAGTGAATAAATAATAGAAAAGCAATAATAATTCCTGTTATAAGACTGTATTGGAAAAATATAGCACTAAGGGATAAAAAATATGTTTGCCATGGTGTGTTGTTCAAAAAATGTGAAATAGAATCACTTAGGTTTACAAGCCAAAGTCCGCCAAGTCCGTAAAGTTCGTTCGCAGTATAAATGTTTCGTTCACTGATTATCAGATTGCTGAATTGTGAAAAAGAGAGTGAAACAATCCAAATGGAAATTAAAAAAGGAAGTCCCAAAAAAGGTAATCCGTATTTGGACAGAATGCCTTCAAATGATAAAGTGATAAATAATGTTAAAACAGCAGTTAATGCAATCAAAATAAACAAATTAACTGACGGGTCGTAATTTAGTCCTATTCCCATTCCTACCAGAAGAGCATTAAAGCCGTATAGTCCGCTGCTTATTTTGTGGTGCGAATAGCCCAGCACAAGAGCAAGCAGATTGGCAATAATAACAGAAACCAAACCTGCCAATCCAACATAAAAGTCTATAAATGAGGCAATAAAAAGCAATATGCTGAATGCAGTATTTTCCGCAAACAGTATTTGAGAATAAGAAAGTAAGCTACCTTTTGCAATTGTCTTTATTTTGGTGGTAATGGCTGACATTTTTTATAAAATAAATTTGACTATAAAAATGTGCAAAAGGTTTAAAAAATAAAATGAGAATTATGACAAGCTGTCGGTAACTTCTTCTCTTCTAACTGTTTTCATTCCTTTTATTTTCTTGAGTTCTTCTATTATGCTGTCAAGGTCTTCTTTGCTGTGTACGTACAAATCAAGATAACCGTCAAAAAATCCTCCTGTGGCATCAATTTTAACTGTACGCATATTTATTTTGCGTTTATCCGAGATTACCGAGGTTATGTCTTGCAGTATGCCGACCCTGTCCAACCCTTTTAGCCTGATACGAGCCAAAAACGACAAGACTCTGAATGTGCTCCATCTGATTTGCTTTATTTTGTCGCCGTGTTCAGCACCAAGCTTTTTTAAGACTTCGCAGTCGGTTTTATGTATCTCTATTATGTTGTCTTCGTTTAGGTATCCAACAACTTTGTCGCCCGGAATCGGATTACAACAACTTGCAAGAATGTAATTGTCAAGTTCAGAGCTTTCGGTAACTACAAATTCTTTATTTTTTTGTTTGTTGTTACTTGAAGATGATGAACCCGGCAGTACTTTCTTAAGTTGTAAACCCCAGTATTTTATGTATTTGAATTTTCGTTTTTTCTCAATTATTTTGTTAATGTCCTTATTCAAATCAATTACCCTTCCTCCCAGTTTGCAGAAAAATTCATCTTTATCTTTTATTTGGTAGTAGTCCATTATTTTTTTTATGGGGAGGGAATAACCTATTTTTTGCCTTAATTTGTTAAAAATTTCTTGCCCTTTTTCAATATTTTCGCGTCTTTCTTTTTTGAATGCTTCTTTAATTTTTGATTTTGCTCTCAATGTTACAACAAAGTTGAGCCATTCCCGTTGAGGTTTTTGTTTGTCGGATGTAATTATTTCTACTTGGTCGCCGCTTTGTAATTTATAGTTTAGCGGAACGAGTTTGTAATTAACTTTTGCTCCTATTGCATGATTACCTACTTCCGTGTGAATTTCGTATGCAAAATCAAGAGCCGTAGCACCGTAAGGCAACACTTTCATTTCACCTTTTGGTGTAAAAACATAAACTTCCAGGTTGAAAATATCAACTTCAAAAGTGGAAAGAAAGTCCTCGCCGGAAGATAGCTGTAATTCAAGTGTTTCCCGAATTTTTGCTATCCATTTGTCAATTTCCGTTTCTTGGTCTTTGTTTTCTTTATATTTCCAATGAGCGGCATACCCTTTTTCTGCAATTTCGTCCATTCGGCGGGAACGGATTTGCACTTCTACCCATTTACCTTCGGGCCCCATTACAGTAGTGTGCAATGCCTCATATCCGTTAGGTTTCGGATTGTTTATCCAGTCGCGCAGTCTTCCGGGATGTGGTCTATACTGGTCGGATATTATTGAATAAATCGTAAAGCATTGACTTTTTTCCAACTTGGGGTCAGTCGGGTCAAAAACAATACGAATTGCAAAGACATCGTAAACTTCTTCAAAACTCACCCCTTTTTCTTTCATTTTGCGATAAATGGACGCAACTGATTTGAGACGATATTTTATTTCGTAATTTATGCCGAGTTCGTCTAAATGGGGTTTTAGAGGTTCAATAAATTTTCTGAAAAGTTCTTCGACCGAAGTTTTTTTAAGCTCAATTTTGGTTTTAATCTTATTGTAAATTTCAGGATTCCGGTATTTGAAACAGATATCTTCCAATTCTGTTTTTATGGGATAAAGTCCCAGCCGGTGAGCTATAGGCACATAAACGGCTAATGTTTCCGATACAATTTTACTTTTTTTGTGGTCAGGCATTGCATCCAGGGTGCGAAGGTTGTGCAACCTGTCCGATAATTTAATTAAGATTACCCGAACATCTTTTGACAGAGTGAGAAGAATTTTTCTGAAATTTTCAACTTGAATACCTGTTTGATTGTTCTCTGCGAGTTTGGAAATTTTTGTTAACCCTTCAACAATGTAGGCTACAGTATCTCCAAAGTGAAATTTTATGTCTTCTATGGTGTGCTCTGTATCTTCTACCACATCATGAAGCAGAGCGGAAATGAATGAAGTGGTTCCAAGTCCGATTTTTGAAATGGCTATGTCGGCAACTTCAAGAGGGTGTAAAATATAAGGCTCCCCGGATTTTCTTCTTGTGTTTTTATGTGCGTCATATGCAAATTCAAAGGCTTTTTCTATTTTGGATTTGTTTTCAGGTTTTTGACAAGAAGCACATTTTTCAAGTATGCTTTCAAACTTTTGTCGGATTATTTTGTCTTCTTCGGGTGTTATTGGTTTCATTCGGTCACGATAAGTTTTCTATGATTGAATCGAAAATATACCTACCGTCAACATTACCGAGTTCTATATCACTTGCTCTTTCGGGGTGTGGCATCATTCCGAACACATTTTTTGATTCGTTGCATATTCCTGCAATGTTTTCTATGGAACCGTTAGGATTGGCTTCTTCAACGGTTTCGCCGTTTTCGTTACAATATTTAAACACTATTTGGTCGTTAAGGTGCAAATTTCTGATAGTTTCTTCGTCTGCATAATATCTTCCTTCACCGTGTGCAATGGGTATGTTTAACACTTTGCCTCTGGGTATATGCGAAGTAATGATTGTTTTGTTGTTTGTTGCTATTATGTTTGTGTTTTTGCAGACAAACTTTTGGTTTGTATTGGGAAGGAGTGCACCCGGCAGCAATTCTACTTCGCAAAGTATCTGGAAACCGTTACATACGCCAAGCACAAAATTTCCTGCTTTGGCAAATTTTACAACTTCTTGCATTATAGGCGAGAATTTTGCCAATGCACCCGACCTTAAATAATCGCCGTAAGAAAATCCTCCCGGCAAAATTATTCCGTCAACATTTTGTAAATCAGTATCTTTATGCCACAAATAAACAACTTCCTGCCCGTAAATATTATTTAATACATAATGCATATCCCTGTCACAGTTCGAGCCCGGGAAAACTACAATGCCGAATTTCATTAAATTTATATTTTTTTAAAGATTTGTCACAAAGGTAATATTTTTATGTAAAGG
>JALTDM010000142.1 GCA_027074135.1 Bacteroidales bacterium | reverse complement strand
AATACGACCAATACGGCAGAATAATAACCGAACACTTGCCCGAAGGGGATATAACATACGAATATTACAATTCGGGACCGGGTAAAGACAAACTGAAAAAAATAACCGGATACAACGGGTGGTTTACCGAATATACTTACGACAACTTCGGCAGAATTACCTCCGTAACTTACGGAATTGACGGAGAAGAATATGTCGAAACTTTCCAATACGACGAAGCAAACCGTATAACTCAAAAAACGGATGTGTGGGGTAATACCGAAACATTCCAATATGAGGAAGGCAGTACAAAGGACTATCATACCTCGTACAACAATATGATGAACATAGACGAAGAGATTTGGGGAAATTTGTTGAACAATGTGCAGATTTCTTTTGAAGGAAATAGTACTTCCGAATATAGCCTGGAATATGTGTATGACAATTACGGACAAATGATACAAAAAACAAGCACCGTATCGGACGGACAGTATTCTTGGCCATATATAATAACGGAAACTTATAATTACGAACCCGTAAAACACAACCTCGTAAAACGAAAAACCGTAATAACACAAAACTATCCGGCTACAATAAACGAAGAAACATTTGCTTACGACAACCTGGACAGACTGACGGAAACGACGGTGAGCAGAAAAAACGAAGCCGGAAACACACATTACATCTACCAATACGATATTACCGGTAACATCACTTACAAAACCGGTGTGGGACAAATGAGTTACGACCCGCAAAAAAAACATGCGGTAAGCCGTATTTCCGACATTGAACTGCCCGATGGAATACAATTGCACCGTCGCACCATACAATACACATCCTTCGGCAAAGTGAAACTAATTGCCGAAAACGGCGACTCGCTGTTCATATATTACGGACCCGGGCGTAACCGTTGGAAATCGGTGTATAAGCACGGCGACGATGTGGTTTATACCCGCTACTATTTCCCCGACGGCGAAAAAGATGTGTATCCCGACGGAACTTATAAGATATACAGATACATAACGGGAACAGGCGGACTGTATGCCGTGCATATAAAAAGCAATAGCGAGGACAAAATATATTTTGCCGTAACCGACCGACAAGGCAGTATAAACGGCTTGATTGATCCGGAAACCAAACAAATGGTTTGTTCCGTAGGTTACGACCCCTGGGGCAGGGAAAGGAAATTTACAACTTACCACTACCAATATTATAACACACCGAGCGACTATATCCTTGACGGCGACACGCTGATAATACCGCGCGGCTACACCGGTCACGAGATGCTCCGAGAGTTTGGTCTTATCAACATGAACGGACGCGTGTACGACCCGCTCACTTCCCGCTTCCTCTCCCCCGACAACTATGTCCAAGCACCCTACAACCCCCAAAACTACAACCGATACTCCTACGCCCTAAACAACCCGCTGAAGTATGTAGATCCAAGCGGTGAGATTTTTTGGGTACCTGTGATAATTGGAGCTGTTATAGGAATCTATATGGGAGGAACACTTGCAAATAACGACTACAATCCGGCCAATTGGGATTACAGTTCAGGAAAAACTTGGGGTTATATGCTTGGTGGTGCTATTGTTGGAGGGATAAGTGGTTATATTGGAGCAGAGATAGCTGCCACGGAAATACCGATGGCAAATACATTAGGAATTGCCGGTGCTTCTTTCACCAATTCAGTCGGCACACACATGTATACAGGTGGTAAAACTGACATTAGTGTCAGTATTGGTGCAGCATCTTATAATTTCACTAAAAAAGAATGGGGGTATCTTGGAAAAGAAGGAAATTCAGTGTTCGATGAAATTGGCTACTCTATTGGTGCTGTTGTTAATGTCATTGATCTTTATAGATACTGGACTTGGGATGTATTAACAAGAGAAGAACAAATTGCAAAATTACAGAAAAAGTATCCTGGATTAAAAATTTCTTATGATTCTAAATTAACTACAGCAGAAGGAAAGTATGAAAACGGGACACTGTATATTGGTGATGAAGGATTGAAATATGGTTTCGGTTGGGCGAAAAGTACAATTGAGCATGAATTTACGCATTTTTATGATGATATAATAGGAACACCTCGTAATGAAAATTTGTTGGAATATAGAGCATATATAACAGAATTACATAATGCTTCTAAAAATGGTTTGACATTTTCTCAATTTAAAGATGTAGAAATGCGTTTGTTACATTATAACACAGAACTTACAATTAGTGATCTACCTAAATATAATTTTAAATTATGGATATTAAGTATAATAAAACGATAATCTCTTTATTGTTTATTGCTTTTCTTTTTATGTTTCTAAATAGTTATTCCCAAAAAGCAAAATACATTGAGAAAAGAAATAGATTGGGATTAAGAATTACAATAAACAAAGATACTTGTTTTTTAAATAATGATTCACTTGAATTATTGATAGAACTGTATAAAAATAATAATAACATTTGGCCGGTCTTTGTTAAGAAAAATATGGCTGTTTACAGTTTCTGTATGGATCCTGAAATGATTGTTATTAAAATTCAACATAAAGGTAACAGGTACAAACAGTTTGACCAAGTTTATAGAAACATATCTAATCCAAAGTTTATAATATTAAAAAACAGATCATACAAAAGAAAATATCTAATTAATATGCGAAAATTAATAATTACTACACAGGCTAAAAACTATAGATATAAACAGGATATTCCTTTAAATAAAGATTTTGGAGATTATTTTATTCAGGCAATATATTATAACCCTAAAACAAATGCAATTTTTTCAAATGTTGTAAAAGTAACATATTTAAACACAAAAAGATAATTATGAGGTTATTGATTATTTTTTATATCATATTATTTACAAAAGAGGTCATCAATGCTCAGAATTTAGAAAACGGTATATACATCAATAAAGAAAGAAATGAATTTTTATGTATCCATAATGATTCTATACAATTCAGGCTTTTAAATAATGATTG
>JALTDM010000141.1 GCA_027074135.1 Bacteroidales bacterium | reverse complement strand
CTTATATACTAACCGAGTAAGGTTTTTTGAAAAAACGGCAAAAAAAATACTGCAAAAAAACATTTTAAAGTTAAAAGAATTAATCTATATTCGCCTGTGAATTAATTAATTAAAAACGATGAAACGGGACAGAAACGGGACACTTTTTGCTAAAATTAAGCCCAAATTAAGTCAAATAATAGCATTTTTTCGTGATTTTTCCAATTTTTTTCGCTTCGAATCTCACCACCCCGACATAAAAAGCCCAATTAAATTAGGTTGGACTTTTTTATTTGTGATTTTTTTGACTTGTGCACTACAAAAAAAGCCGCTTGTTGGCGGCTTTTTTTCTTCTTAATACTCATCTTCGTTAAAGAAGAAATCCTCTTTAGTAGGATAATCAGGCCAAATGTCTTCGATACTTTCATACACTTCGCCTTCGTCTTCAAGTTCTTGTAGATTTTCAATAACTTCCAACGGTGCTCCCGATCTGATAGCGTAATCTATCAGTTCGTCTTTTGTTGCGGGCCAGGGAGCATCTTCCAACTTGGAAGCCAATTCTAATGTCCAATACATAGGCGAAATTTTTGGTTAAACTTAAAAAAGTTGTGCAAAAATAGTCTAATTTTTTAAATAGCAAATATTTTTACGTAGATTGATACGATGTTATTATCAAAAAGGTTGCATTATTTTAACCTTTTTTATTGTTTTTCGGCTTTATTATGTCAAAATTCGTGTATTCTACCAGAATATCCGGAATTTTGATTCCTACGCTTGTTTGGTAATTTTCCAATATTGCTGCTATAATTCTTGGTAAAGCCAATGCACTACCGTTTAATGTATGTGCTTGAACTTTCTTTTTGTCTTTTGTCTTTATTCTTAATTTCAACCTGTTTGCTTGGAAGGTTTCAAAATTGGAAACTGAGCTTACTTCTAACCATTTGTCTTGTCCCGGGCTATAAACCTCAAAGTCATAAGTTAGAGCAGAGGTGAAGCTCAAATCTCCTCCACAAAGCTTTACTATTCTATATGGCAATCCGAGTTTTATTAATAAACCTTCTACATACTTGACCATTTCATTAAGTACTTCATAAGATTTGTCGGGATGTGCTATTTGTACAATTTCTACCTTGTCGAATTGGTGAACACGATTCAAACCTTTAACATCTTTCCCATAAGAACCGGCTTCTCGTCTGAAACACGGTGTATATGCCGTTAATTTTACAGGTATTTCTTTTTCTTCGATTATTGCATTGCGATATATATTGGTCAAAGGTACTTCTGCAGTTGGCACAAGGTAAAAGTTGTCTTCTGTTATATGATACATCTGTCCCTCTTTGTCAGGAAGTTGTCCTGTGCCGAATGCAGTCTCTTCGTTTACCATATACGGTGGAATAAATTCTTTGTATCCTTCTTTTTTTGCTTCATCAAGAAAGAAATTAATAAGTGCACGAACTAATACTGCTCCATTATTCGTAAAAACGGGAAATCCAGAACCTGTAAGTTTACTCCCAATTTCAAAATCTATGAGATCATATTTCTTTGCCAATTCCCAGTGGGGTAAAAGCTTTTGAGGTAAATCCTTTTTTATTTTATTTTCTTTGATTATCTCGTTGTCTTTTTCAGATATGCCGGCAGGTACGCTTTTATGGGGGAGGTTTGGTAGTTTAAGGATAAGATCAAAAATTTCTTTTTCAATTTTATTCAGTTTGTCAGAGAGTTGTTTGTTTTTTTCTTTTATGATAGTTGTTTTTTCTTTTAATTTTTCAGCTTCTTCTTTTTGTCCTGATTTATACAATTCCCCAATATTTTTTGATATCGAGTTTATTTCCGCATTATTATTCTCAACACCCAAACGTAATTTTGCTGCAATCTCTTCTTTAGAAAGAATTTTATCAACAATAGGTTTTGCGTCGAAGTTTTTTATTTTCAATCTTTCTATAACAAAATCAGGATTTTCCTTAATGAATTTTCTGTTGATCATATCATTTCAATTTTGTGCCAAACATACAACAAAATATTTTAAGTGAAATATCGGTATGATAAAAATTTATTACCTTTGAAAAAAATTTAAAAATAGGCATGACTATGAAAGTATATAAGACTAAAGAAATTAGAAATGTAGCTCTTTTAGGTAACAGTGGTTCCGGAAAAACTACTTTTGCGGAATGTATTTTGTACAATGGTGGAGTAATAGACAGAATGGGAAATGTTGGAAGTAAAAATACTGTTTCGGATTTTAAACCCATTGAACAAGAAAATGAAATTTCAGTTTTTTCTTCATTACTTCATACTGAATTTAATAAACATAAAATTAATGTATTAGATAACCCTGGTGCTGATGATTTTATAGGGCAACTTATTCCTTCTTTACGTGTTTCAGAACTTGCATTAATGCTTATAAATTCACAAAATGGTGTTGAAGTAGGAACGGAAATTCAAGCCAGATATGCCCGTCAGTGGAATTTGCCAATGGTTTTTGTTATTAACCAATTAGATCACGAAAAAGCTAATTTCCAAAATTCTATTGAAACACTTAAGATGAGATTTGGTGGCAAGGTTGTGATTGCTCAATATCCCGTAAATCAGGGAAATGATTTTGATACGATTATTGACGTGATAACAATGAAAATGTATAAATACTCTCCTGATAAAAAAGAACCTGAAATATTGGATATTCCAGAATCAGAAATGGATAATGCAAAAGAATACCAACAAGAACTTATTGAAAAAGCTGCTGAAAATGATGAAGAATTGATGGAGATTTTCTTTGAAAATGACACTCTCACCGAAGATGAAATGAGGAAGGGACTTAAAGAAGGTATGTTGTTGGGTGATATTTATCCTGTTTTTTGTGCAAGTTCAAAGAAAAATGTAGGTGTATGGAGAGTTATAGATTTCATAGTTAATGCAGGACCTTCCCCGTTAGATGTTGAGCCTCCGAAAACAACCGACGGTAAGGAAGTTAAATATGATGAAAACGGACCTACTTCATTGTTTATATTCAAGACCACATATGAAGAACATATCGGTAAGATTAACTTCTTTAAGGTGATGTCCGGTAAGGTAGTAGAAAATCAAGATTTGATAAATGTTTCCGCTAACAATACTAAAGAAAGATTTGCACAACTTTTTGTGGTAGCAGGTAAAAACAGAATTAAAGTACCGGAACTTGTAGCTGGTGATATCGGGGCTACTGTTAAAGTTAAATCTACAAAAACAAATCACACAGTTAACGAACCCGGTTTAGATTGGCAATTCCCGCCACTTAACATGCCACAGTCTAAATTTAGTATTGCAATTAAGCCTACAAAAGATGGAGAAGAAGAAAAACTTAGTGAAGCACTTTCTCAAATTCAAGACGAAGACCTTAGTGTTAAAGTTGAGTATTCAAAGGAATTAAAACAAACTATTTTGCATGGACAAGGCGAATATCAACTAAATATTGTAAAATGGCATCTCGATAATATTTATAAAGTTGAAAGTGAATTTATTCCTGCAAAAATTCCTTATCGTGAAACCATTACCAAGTCTGCTTATGCAGGCTACAGGCACAAAAAACAATCTGGTGGTGCAGGACAATTCGGTGAAGTTCACCTTGTAATTGAACCATACGTTGAAGGTGCTCCCGAATCAACTTCTTTTAAATTGGAAGGAAAAGATATTAAATTGAATATTAGAGATAAGCAAGTTATTGACCTTGATTGGGGTGGTAAACTCGAATATTATAACTGCATTGTAGGTGGTGTGATAGATAGTAAGTTTATGCCTGCAATTCTCAAAGGTATAATGGAAAAAATGGAAGAAGGACCGCTTACAGGTTCTTATGCACGTGATATAAGGGTTTATGTATTTGACGGTAAGATGCATCCGGTTGACTCAAATGAAATTTCATTTAAAATTGCAGGTAGAAATGCCTTTAAAGATGCATTTAAAAAAGCTGGGCCAAAGATTCTCGAACCTGTATATTTATTAGAAATTCTTACCCCATCTGACAGAATGGGTGATGTAATAAGTGATCTCCAAACAAGAAGAGCAATTTTGCAAGGTAGTTCAAGTGAAAACGGGTTTGAAAAAATCATTGCTAAGGTGCCGCTTGCAGAATTGAGAAGTTATTCTACAGCGCTTAAATCTGTTACAGGTGGTAGGGCAACCTTTACAATGAAATTTGACGAATATGCACCTGTTCCTCATGATATCCAAGAAAAATTGTTGAATGAATACGAAGCAGCAGAAGAAACTGCTTAGAATCAAATATTTATAATTTCTTCAAAAGGGCTGCCTGAAGGGCAGCTTTTTTTTTGGCATAAAAAGTGTAACTTTATTCCCAAAATTTATCAAATGAAGGGTTTTAAATATATTATTTTAATATTTGTAATTTTATTTTTATACAAAGTTTCATATTCTCAAAAAGATTATCCATTTAAGCCTGGAGAGGAAGTTTCTTATGTGATTTCTTATAATTGGGGATTTATTTGGATTGATGTGGGTGAAGCAAAATTTTCCGTAAAAGAAAGGAAAATTAAAAATATGAATTTTCTTGAACTGGAAGGTTGGGGTAAGACTTATAGTAGTTGGGATAATTTTTTTAAGGTTAGAGATTATTACAAAAGTATTGTTTATCCAGAGTCATTAAAACCTGTGTATTTTTTAAGAGATATTCAAGAGGGTGATATTAAATTTAAAATAACGTATAAGTTTATAAGGAAAAAGAAGTTAGTATATGCCGAAAGGAAGGGAAATACCGGTATACATCACTTAGATACTGTTAAGGTAAGTGATAATACTTATGACTTGTTATCTATAATTTATTATTCACGAACATTAGATTTTGACCACTTAAAAGAAAATCAAAAAGTGCCTGTTTCCATAATGTTAGACCGAAAGTTTGAAAAACTGTATTTTAGATATATTGGTAAGGAGATTTTTAAAAATAAAAAAATAGGAAAATATAAAGCTATAAAACTTAAAGTACTTACAGTTCCAAGTTTAGAGTTTAAAGGTGGTGAAACAATGACAATTTGGATAACTGATGATAAAAACCATATACCTATATGGATAGAGTCACCTATTTCTGTAGGTTCTGTAAAAGTCAGGCTAAAATCTTATAAAAACCTGAAATACCCACTTTCTTCAAAGTTGGACTAGACTAATATTTTACAATTTTAAATGTTTTGACAGCTTTGTTGTTTGCTTTAAGATTTAGGAAATAAATCCCTGCTTTTAAATCGGAAACAGAAATAATATCTTTTCGGGTAATTTTTCCTTGTTTTAAGAGTTTGCCTGTGATGTCGCTCAAAGTATAATTATATGTACCCGGCAGTTCTACGGATATTTGATTTTTTACAAGTGTGCTTACAAATATTTTTTCGTTTGTTTCTTGTTCCAGCACCCCAAGAACAGGAGTTTGGTCAATTCTTAACTTTAAAGTTACAGGAAGGTGGTCGCTGATATTGTATAATGCTTGAACAAGCTCTTGTGGATACATGCTGTTTTCAGGTGCATCAGTTAATGCTGCATTAAAATGTTGTCCGTCTTGTCCTATTACTTTGTAAGAGTCGGGTATGTATTTTATTTTGTAAATATCATCTCTGATTTCTTGTGATATGAGAATAAAATCAAACCTGTCATCCAATCCGCCGCCGGCATAACATCCTGAAGTATAATGAGTAGATTGAGAGTGGTACATTCTATAATATGAGTTATTGCTCCAATCGCCTGACATATTAACGGGGTCGTACAACCTGTAAGCTTCAACACTGTAATTAACAATATTTTGATATGCTTCTTCACTGCTGGAATATAAATTGAAATCACCCATCATTATAACATTTCCGTCTATGTTGTGATTTTTCACATAATTCATAAGAGTTGAAGTCATATCCGCCCGTGTTGCCGCATCGCTGCTGTAACTACCTGCTTTAAGGTGAGCGGAAATACATACAAGCCTTACCGTGTCACCGTTTTGTAAATCGGGCGAGTTGTAATAAAAGTGATAAATGTTTATGTCACGTAGAGAGGTTGCTACTGCTTCTTGATATTCGAGAGTGAATTTTCTTTTGTCGTAATACAGCATGTTTACTATGTCACTGCCGGATAAATTTGTCATTGCCACATTTTTATAGAAAGTGCGACCGTCTGTGTTTAAGGCATTATTCAATAGGTAAATCGCTTTGTAACTGTCGTTTACCATTTCGTTTACGGAAATAATATCCGGAGTGTAATAATGAAGTAAGATTCTTATATTTTCGTTTTTTGTGTCTATATTGTTATTATTTTGGTCGCAATAACTTGTGTTATTGCCATAATTTAGTAAGTTGTATTGCAGCACTGTGATGGTATCTTGTGATTTTGACAACAATGCACCTAATATGAAAATGATTGTAAAAAATAATTTTTTCATTTCTTTTTGTTTTATGACTCACAAATATACTCAAAAAGTTGCCCGACGAGGTGATTATTCTAAAATTTCGGTGGCATATTTTATTGGGATTTTTTCTAAATTATAATTTATGGTTTTAGGGCACTGGGATTTTGATTTAATTTTTTCGGAAAGATTTCCGGTTCGTTTATAATTGTCACATAAAACATAAAGTTTTATACCATAGTATTTTGCAATAATTGCGATGTTTAGAGTGCCTGTTTTGTTTACATAATGAGTTTTGTCGTACTGGTCGCAACCCGACATAATAAAATCCACTTCCGGGATAAAATTTGCTACAGCCGAATCATCTATAAGTGTTACAGGTAAGCCGTTTTTACAAAAAAAGTCTGCTTGCAATTTACCTTCATCTCCGGGTGTTGATACGGTTTGGACTATTTCAATGTTTTTTACTTTGTCTTTCAGTTGTAAAACAACATTTTTTATGCTTGAACTATTGCTGTGTGTCAAGAGCTTTATTTTGTCCTTGTGTGTATTTTCTAAAATTATGTTTGCCTGCTTTTCAAAAAGTGTTTGGTAATATTTCCTAACTGTTGTTATCAAATTTGATATAGCTTCGGGGTCGCTTATGTTTTCTAAAATTTGTCGGGTTATATTTATTAAGTTGATAAAATGGGATTGACTTTTTATTATGCTGTTAAACATCAGTTTGTAATCAGCAATATTTATGTTGTTTTTCTGCATTTTTTCTATTGTGTCGAGTAGATTTAAAAGCATTGTAGTAGAGCCGTTTATACTGTCTGATGCTATTTTTAGCAATTCTGCCGAAAATTTGTTATCTTTGTTCATAAACACAGTTTTTTGTAAAGGTATAAAAAATGAAAAAAATAATCTTAACTCTTGGTTTTATTCTTGTCGTTTATATGACACAAGCACAAAAGATTTTCAAAACCAAATACGATTATCAGGCTGATATTAAAGTTTATGTTGTTGACCACGAATATCAAGCCGACCTCAAAGTTTATGTAGTCAATTATGATTATCAAGCTAAAGGGAACGAGGGAAAATGGTATTTTGTGAAGTATGATTATCAAGCGGACAAAAAGGTGTATTTCGTTGAACACGAATATCAAGCCGATTTGAAGATTTACTTTGTTGACTACGAATACCAAGCGGGCTGGGTGAACAAGCAAAAACAGTATTTGCTGTATTGAAAATTTGGCTACCTTTGGCAACCAAAATTTGAGAAATTATGGCTTTGAAATGCGGTATAGTAGGGTTGCCTAATGTTGGTAAATCCACGCTTTTTAACAGTATGAGCAATGCAAAAGCTCAAGCTGCCAACTATCCTTTTTGCACAATAGAACCGAATGTGGGAATGATATCGGTGCCGGACAAGCGTTTAGAAGAGCTTTCACGTTTGGTAAATCCTGCCCAGATAGTGCCTGCTACAGTAGAGATTGTAGATATTGCAGGTTTAGTGCGTGGAGCAAGCAAAGGCGAAGGCTTGGGGAATAAATTTTTGAGCCATATTAGCGAGACTGATGCCATAATTCATGTTATCAGGTGTTTTGAAGACGAAAATATTTCGCATGTGGATGGCAGCATAAATCCGGTCAGGGATAAGGAAACCATTGAAACCGAGCTTATGCTCAAAGATTTGGAAACAGTTACAAACAGGCTTGAAAAATTGATTAAGCGTGCTACTACGGGTAAAGATAAAGAAGCGATAAAGGCTGTTGAACTGCTAAAAAAATACAAGGAAGTGCTTGAACAAGGCAAACCTGCCAGAACTGTTACGCTTGATAATGAGGAAGATATAAAACTTGCAAAGACTTTTCAGTTGCTTACAAATAAACCCGTACTGTATGTGTGCAATGTGGATGCCGCATCTGTAAAAGACGGGAATGAATACACCCAAATGCTTGCCGAAGCAATAAAAGATGAAAATGCCGAAATGCTTATAATTGATGCAGCAACAGAAGCCGAACTTGCGGAATTTGAAGACTACGAAGACAAAAAAATGTTTTTGGACGAACTGGGGTTGGACGAACCGGTGCTAAACAGGTTGATACGGAAAGCTTATGAACTCTTGGGATTAAAGACATATTTTACTGCCGGACCGAAAGAGGTAAAGGCTTGGACTTTCAAAGACGGAATGACTGCTCCGCAATGTGCCGGTATTATCCACTCCGATTTCGAACGGGGCTTTATCCGTGCCGAAGTGATTAAATATGATGATTTTATCAAATACGGTTCGGAACAAGCTTGTCGTGAAGCAGGTAAAATTCATATAGAAGGAAAAGATTATGTGGTGCAAGACGGTGATATAATGCACTTCAGGTTTAATGTGTGATTTTTTACCTTTTCACAACCTTAAAAATCTTACTGTAATTACTGTTTTGCGCTTTTACTTTAACTACTAAATTTTGCGGTGGTATGCCTGAAAGGTTAATTTTTGATGCTGTTGATTTCAGTAATAGTTTCCCTTGTGAATTATAAATTTCCGTTATCGTTTTATCTTTACAATCAATATTCAAAATATTTGTAGCCGGATTGGGATAAACCGAAATATCATTATCATAAGCAATGTTTTCAGATGTGTTAAACAAATTGTTGAACAATGCTTGTATGCTGTCGGCTTCATTGTATAATTCTTGCAAGCTGTTTGCTGCCAAATATGCAAACCACAAGGTAATTGTGTCGCCTTGGTTTATGCTGTAAGGACCTGACGAAATTGTTTGTGCTACATCGTTACCCGAACCACTTCCGGCTTGGTACCTGTCGGAAATCATACTTTCATATTTTTCACTTTTGCTGTATCCGTCTATCAATACTATTTGGTCTTGAGCATCTTGAATGTTGTCAAATGAATAGCAATGAACTTGTGAGGCATTTATAAATTTAACCCCGGCATAAACATTTTCGTCCGCATTGTAATATGTGTATGCCAGTTTTCTGTTTTCGTCATAATTTGCAAAATTCAACGAATAATCAATTATATCCCAGTCGGTAAAAATTCCTAAAAACAAGCTGTCGTAAGAAATAATTGTGTCGTTTACAATTTGGAGCTTAAAAATCAAAGAATTTTGCAGATTGTCAAAGGCATATACATTTTGCAAAAACTTAAAACCCAATCTGTTTGTATCGCCTCGCGAATCGTCAAACATAGAAGAGTAGTGGTAGGGTGTTATATTTGTGGGTATGCTGTCAGCTTTTTGCAATGCGTAAAAATCATTTTGACCCCTTACGGCATCGCATATTTTTTGCCTTGTGCCAATTATGTATCCGCTTTCGTAAAATAATGATTCTTCGTAATTTTTATAC
>JALTDM010000140.1 GCA_027074135.1 Bacteroidales bacterium | reverse complement strand
GATGTTTCTCCCAAAAGTTTAGAAATATTACCGGGGTTTATACCTGTTTCTTCAACTACTTCTTCGTTTCCGAGAACTTCAATTCGTGTTGGTATTTCTTCAATTCGGTTATTGGTTCGAGTAGAATGGACAATTACCGTTTTTAATTCTTCTGCTTTTTCAAGGTAAATAATAAAAGGTGTTTTTCGATTTAAAGGAAATGTAAACGATTTTTCCTTTGTTCTGTAACCGACATAAGAAAATACAATGGTTTGTTTTCCGTTTGGAATATTTTTTAATTCTACAAATCCTGTGGTATCGGTTGATGCCCCGTTTTTGGTGCCTTCGACGACAACATTTGCAAACATCAAAGGTTCTTTAGTGTCTTCGTCTTTTATTATTGCTTTAAATATGTTTTGGGCTTGTATTGTTCCAAAAGCATTGATTAAAAATATTATTATAATAATTATTTTTTTCATTTTGTAATCTTTAACCATATATGTTGTGGGTTATATGGTATTCCATTATTTAAACCCAAGTGGTATTTTACCGGATTCTATATTTGGATTTTCAACACTTGATATTTTATAAAAATATATTCCTGGTATAGCGGCAGGAAGTAAAATTGTTTGATTTGTTTTTATATGTTCATCGATAATTTTTTGACCTGTAATATCAAATAATTCCAGTTTATAATTTTCTGATAATTGACTAGTAATTGTTAGTTGATTTCCATGTGTAATAACCTTAACAAATTTATTAACTGGGGGTTGAGTGTTTGAAGTGATAGTTTCTGTAGCCAACCATATAGTAGCATTCATAAAAAAACGTTCATGGTTCCCGTTGGCATCGCCTGTCCAACCATTGTATAAATTATCTCCGTTATCTCCCGTTCCGTCGTCAGCGGGTGAACTGTCACCAATTGCTACTACTTTTCCTTGTCCATATCTGGCACAAGCAGCCATAACATAATTATTTCCTGATGTATATCCGTGTTCATACACCAATCCTTTAACCGTAGAGTTTTTTGAAGGATTAAGAGACATTGATGTGCCGGCAAAAAATTGCATATCAGTAACATCTCCCCATGAACCGTGTAAGATAGAATCATTAGGAAGTGATGCAATGTTTGCATTGGTTTCATCAAAGTTTCCATCGTCAAAAGTAATTCCGAATGGATTAGATTCTATAGAATTGTTTTGCATAAGGTCATTCCAAATTGTAGGAGAATCGTAACCATCACCGTTTCTATCTGATTGGTAGTGATCGGATATCATAAACAATCCTCCTCCGTTATAAACGAATTGAAGGATGGCGGTTTTTTCCTCATCTGTAAACGGAATGTTTGGCTCGCATACAACAAATACTTTATAATTTGATAAATCTTGAGGGTTTGTATTGTCTCCGTATGTAATTCTACCGTTATACGGTAATGTTTCTACATAGAAGCCTGCTTTTACTGCATCTACACCCCATGCAGAAATACCTCCTGTCCAATATGTCTCGTTTGTGCTGTTTGTAATATTGCTTTGGGAAGGTGTAGGGATTTGTTGGGCATTAGATTCGTGTCCTCCGATATATGCATCAGGATTATAACCAAGATTGAAATTGTCTGCATCTATTACCCAATCGGCATTACCTGCAGTTTCTGCTTTTGTTGCATCAAACAATATTTTTGTTTGCGAAAAACTTGTTGTGCCAAAAAAAACTAATAAAATTGGAATAAATATTGTTTTCATAGCTTATTGATTTTTAATGATTAATTTTTTTATGATTTGATTACCAATTTTAACGGATAAAATATAAATCCCGTTACTGCAATTTCTTATTTCAATATTTTCTGTATTTGAACTAAGTTTTTTGTTCAAAATTTGACGACCGGAAATATCATTTATATTGATAACGGCACCTGTTAAATTTGAGGCTTTCAAAGTAAAAATTCCATTAGATGGATTTGGATATACATTTATATTTTCAACAATATTTTTCTTAATATCATTTGTTGAGTTTTGTAAATAAGTTGTTTCAATTATGCTTCCATCTGGTCTTATTGCTGTTAAAACTGCATGATTACCTTGTATTTGAACTTTCATAAAATGGTAAGTTGCTTCTGCATATATAATTACTCCACCAGAAGTATATGAAGGAGAATATAATGGTGCTCCGCCACCACCCAAAGTGAAATGGTGAACACTGTCAACTTTACAATGTGCGTAATAGTGATTGTGTCCGCCAAATACTGCTTTTACATTGTATTGCATACAAAGAGGTTGAATATTGTTTTGAACATCGGTATTATTTCCGTGTTCAGATTTAGAGGTGTATTTTGCTGACCAACCTGGTTCGTGCAATAAAATGAATTTCCAAGTTTTATTTGAATTTGCAAGGTCATTTTGTAGCCAGGATAATTGGGTAGAACTTAATTTTGCCGGATCAAAAGAGGAATTGTCGTATTGGTCTAAAACGGCAATGTGAACGGGCCCGTAATCAAAACTATAATACATTTCATCACCATTTGTAAAGTTACTTGCAAAATTGTATGGCCAATATTTATAAAAAGTGGTGGCGTATCCGTTATTATAGTTTGCGTCATAATTTTCATGATTACCACGAGCTATGATATATGGGACCATGGATTTCAGTGTTTCATTATTCGAATAAGATGCATTAAAAAATTGATTTTGCCAATCAGATTCTGTCCGACCGTGTGTGACGCAGTCTCCTGTAATTAAACAGAACGTTTGGGATTCTGGATTATTATTTATTTCACTTAATATTCTTCCTGTTACGTCATTCTGTACTTCGGGGTGTGCTCTGGTATCGCCATAAATATAGAAAGTTAAGTTTTGAGCATTACTATCGGGTGCTGTTATAAAACTACTTTCTTTGATAGTTCCGGCAACTTCAATTTTATAATAATATTTCTGCATTGGTGTTAGACCTGTAATTGTATATTTGAATTGATGGTCATTCCCATACTCCGATAC
>JALTDM010000139.1 GCA_027074135.1 Bacteroidales bacterium | reverse complement strand
TCAACAAAACTAAAAAACCAAGAATTCCGTAATCCACAAAACTTTTTAGAAGATTTAAATCCATAATTTACACCTTTGTAAAAATACCCGCCATACGAATAAACCGTATGGCGAGTGAAATTGGAAAAAGTTAAAAGACAAACGATAAATTTGCATATATGTATCTACCCGGTTCGTTTAGAAGCATCACTTCGCCGGTTGAGCCCGATACCAAAGTTAAATCCTTATATGTGTTTGATACCGCATAATTTTTGTCGAATACGTTATCCACACCGACAGTAAGGTTGAATTTGTTTAATATGTTTTTGCCTGTTAATTTGCAATTGACAACAGCCCATCCCGGTATTGCCTGCTCACCGTTATCCGAATCGTATTTACTCCATCTTCCCGCTGCAACCATCTCGGTTTTGAAAGAAAGAGAACGGTAGTCGTAATTTGCCGCTATATTTGTTTTAATAGGAGGAATGGAGGGCAAATCCTTATCCTTTTCACCTGCCAGCGGAGAATCTTTTCTCCCCCTCTGATAAGATACACCTCCGTTAAAATAGAGATTGTCGGTTACAAAGTAGGTGCCGCTTAGCTCGTATCCGTATATTTTGGCATTGACGTTTTGATACTGCACTTTTCTTGCGTTATACACGATGTAGTCTCTCAACCTGCTGTAAAATACCTTTGCTTTGAACACAGCATTTGAAAAATGCCCCTCTATGCCCATATCAGCTTCATAGTTTTTAACCTCTTTAATGTCGGGGTTTCCGACAAGCTTACCTTTAGTTTTTGCTTTCAAATCCTTTAATCTGTAGTGAGATTCTTTGGCATCGGGTACCCTGATTGATTTACCGGCACCGATGAAATATTTTAGCGATGGTGTTATATGATAGTAGGTAAAGACATAACCGCTGACATCGTTGTATGTTTTACTCGGGTCGCTGTTGTTTGTTGTAATCTGAGTGTGGTCGTATCTTGCGCCGGCTTCAAGCTCGAATTTACCGAACTTTCTTTTGCCTTTGGTGAAAAATCCGAAGTTTACGGTATTTACATCGGGCATAGAGTCGTTTAATCCGATATGTTCTGAATAATATTTCTTCCAGTATCTTCCGACCCAGTTTCTTTTACTTACATCAGCCCCGTAAGCAAGAGTGGTTTTTCCGATATGAAACCTGTTTTGAGCCTTAAATCCGAATATCCTTGAGTCTATGATGTGAGCTATGGTACCGTTTTTTCCTAAGCTCATTTTTCTGTATTCGTTGGTCATTATGTGGTGAACGTATGAATAGTAGTATTCAAATTTAAGCTTATCGGAATATTTGCCGAGGTTTTTGAATATATAGTGAATATTGTACAAATTGGAGTTATCCTTTATGGCATCCATAGGCGTTGAGGGATAAAGAATGTTGTTGCTTCTGTTGAAGGTTGTACTGAATCCCAATTCCTGATTGTTTGTTACATCAACATATACCTTGCCGAGCAGGGATTTTTTCAGATAGGCTTTTCTGTCAAACTCGCTATTTAAATACTGTGTTCCTTTGATTTTCGGATTTGTTGAATGTTCAGTTGCAAGTTCCAATTGCTTTGCCATATTATCGCCGTTTCCGTCTTTGTACTGGTCGCTGTTTTCTACGGAACCGCCAAGAAGAATTCTGACGTCTTTAGCTCCGCCGCTTGCAAAAGCGGAAGCCTTTCTGTAATCCCAACTGCCTGCATTGGCATTAACAACAGCTTTTAATTTTTTTGAGGGTTTTTTGGTTGTAATTTTCACCGTTCCGCTCAAGCTGTCAAAATCCTCAACGTCGTAGGGACCTTCTATTATTTCAACATCCTTGATGTTGCTTGTTATCACGTGTGATGTAGGGGGGTCCATCCTGTTGGGGCAAGCACCGTAAATTTTACCTCCGTCTATCAAGATGTTTATATTGTCCTTTCTTTGCCCTCTCAATATGATGTCGTTGGCTATGCCGCTTCTTCTGATGATTGAGACACTCGGAGTAGTGTTTTCTAAGGCATTTGCCAAATCACCCGAAACCAAATCCTCACCGGAAACATTCGTTACATCGGTTTTTATGGCTGTGCTTTTTACCGTGACCGCCCCAAGATTAACACTTTCTTTTGCCGATGCACTGCCGGGTAAGGCGGCTAAAAAGAAAGCCGCCAGTACGCTTGCTGATGATATTCTATACCATTTAACCACAGACTTTCCTCTCTCTTTTTGTATTGATATTTTAGGATTATTTCAATATACACATCTTTTTAACTTTCATCTTCCACATTTTCGGCATAAATTTTTTCATATGGTTTTCTTTTTTAATTCCCCTTTTAAGCAAGAGCTGCTTGGCTGTTTTCCATCTTAAACATTTCTTGTTTGTCTCTCCCTTTTTGTAGGCTCCAAGACCAAAATGCATAGGTGTTATTTCTCCGTCCACCCAGCAGGCGGTTTTTGCATTCAGCCATTTTTTTGTTTTTGCATCCGTTACCCAGATTTTTGCGCTTTTCTTCCATCCGAAATGACAGTCGTGATACAGCCACATAACGGCACAGCCGATATCGTCGAACTTATAAACTTTACCTGTTTTTACATTACCGACCTCTGCGGAGTATCTTTTGCTTTTAATTTTCATCAAACATCTTTTACATTTGTCATGCCCGAAATTTATGGGAATGGGTTTGAGTTGGGCAGAATTTGCAGCAAAGGCGGTTGTGTTATTAAAATGAAAGACAAACATTAGAAGTGCTGCAACTAACAGAGCGAATTTAAAAAACCTCATAAAACACCTCCAAAAAAATTTTATTTGCAAGAAAGAAACAGTTCATACGTGAACACCCCAACAAAAAAGATTTTATAACCCCAATATGAACCGTTTATAAACCGTAATGAGTTGGTGATTGGTGTCTAATGGTTAGCAGATAGAAACCGGCGGATTATGGTTAATAAACAATCAGTGGTTTTTAGCATACACGGTTTTTTTCGGATAAAGAAAGAAAAAAATAAAATAACTCAATCTATC
>JALTDM010000138.1 GCA_027074135.1 Bacteroidales bacterium | reverse complement strand
AACTTTATAAAAGTCGTTGGCAAATAGAAATCTTTTTTAGAGAAATCAAGCAACTGTTACATATAAAATTATTTATAGGGACAAGTCCTAATGCAGTTATGATACAAATATGGACTGCATTGATAACAATACTTATTCTAAAATATCTTAAAGCAATAGCCAAACACAATTGGTATCTGTCTAATCTTGTAGCATTCTTAAGAATAAATTTGTTTGTAAAAATAGAACTAAAAAATTGTTGGACGAACCTTTTATAAAAGAGAAAAAGCGTCTGGGGAAATACAACCAGGGGGTTCTTTTTGATTTTTGAAATTTTTATACCTTAATTTATTGTGAATCAATAAGGCATTTTTCCCCTGAAATTTATTAGGGCAGGAATACATTTATTATTTGAATTGAGGATTTGCTAATGGGTTAATTGTTTAATTTCACATATTCCTCCTTCTATATTCTTAAATCAAAAAGCAGGTTTGTGAATTTAATAATTAGCAAATTAACCAAAAGTGAGCCCGATATTTTTCCGTATATTTGCAACAATAAATCTGATTTTGAATGCAAAAACCATTGATTCTTATAGCAAACGACGATGGGGCTTATTCCAAAGGATTGGCTACCGTGATAAATATGTTAAAGCCTTACGGGGATTTGTTTGTGTGCGTACCCGAGCAAGGTCAATCGGGTCAGAGTCAAGCAATTACCTTTACACGGACTTTACAGGTAAAAAAGCTCAAAGACGAACCCGGACTCAGATTTTATGTTACCGATGGTACACCTACAGATAGTGTGAAACTTGCTTTCAATAAACTTCTTGACCGCAAGCCCGATTTTTTGGTGTCAGGTATCAACCACGGGTCTAATTCTTCCATAAGCGCTTATTACTCCGGAACGGTTGGAGCCGTACTAGAAGGTTGTTTCCACGAAATTCCATCTATTGCTTTTTCATTGCTTACGCACTTGGAAGATGCCGATTTCGTTGCTGCGGAAAAATATGCCCGCAGATTGTTTGAGTGGGTGCTTTCACTGGAAGATAAAAGTGATGTGTGCTTAAATGTAAATATTCCTTATTTGCCGGAAAACGAGATAAAAGGCATAAAACTTTGCCGCCAAACAATAGGTAAGTGGCAAGAAGAATTTTTGGAGCAGGAGGTTGACGGCGAAATTCGCTATTTGATGACTGGTAGTTTTGTGAATTTTGAAGACGGAGCGGAAGATACTGATGAATGGGCTTTAAAAAACGGATATATTGCTGTAGTGCCGCTTTCAAGAGACTCGACAAATCACGATAAACTAAAAAAGCTGAAAGATGTTTCAATTTTCTAATGCCAATTCTGAGCCGAAACAGAAGTCGTTTATTAATTCTGTTTTATTTGGTTATGTGGTGGGTATAATTATTCCTGTGATAACAATTTATGTCTTTTATTTATCACGGTGGAGTGCAGTTAGTTTTTCATATTTTTACCACACATTTGTTGAAGCAACGGTTTTTTCGGCGTTGGTAAGTCTTGCTGCTATTCCTGACGGACTTGTTTTTTTTCTGTTTATTTGGACAAGCAGGCTTAGAGGTGCTAGAGGAGCTTTGGGTGCTATTTTCACATATACGCTTATTGTAGTGGCGTATAAGTTTTTTGTGCAGTAAATAGATGCAATGTGTTAATGTGGTTGTTTTTGTATTTATGAGGTGTTTGTGCATATCATTACGTCATTGCGAGCGAACGAAGAGAGTGTGGCAATCTGCTATAAATAATGAGATACTTACGCAACCGTAAGTTGCTCAGCAAATACTTGCACAACTTCGTAACTCAATATGATGGGAGAAATAAGGTATATTATTACGTCACCTGCGGTGGCTTATAATGACGAGGTAAGGTGGAGCCAGGATATTTAAACCTTTTGTTGCTTGTGATGATGGAGCGGGAGATTTTCCCCATGAGAGCCTGCATTGAACAGGTTTCAGTAGGAGATAAAGAGGGAACATAAGAAGCTATATAATCAAAATAAAGTTTAATCAATGAAAAAAGTAATTGTTTTTGCATCCGGGAGTGGAACAAATGCGGAAAATATAGCCAAGTACGGAGAAAAGTCCGGTAAATATAAAGTTACGCATATTGCAGTAAATAAGCCGGATGCTTTTGTGATAAAAAGGGCTGAAAAATTGGGCATACCCGTTTTTTTGTTTAATTGTAAGGATTTGTATGAAAACGGCAAGATGTTAAAATTTTTGAAACGGGAAAATCCTGATTTAATTGTGCTTGCGGGTTTTTTGTGGCTTGTGCCTAAAGATATTGTTGAAGAATTTAACAAGAAAATAATCAATATTCATCCCGCACTGCTGCCTAAATATGGTGGCAAAGGAATGTATGGCGACAATGTTCACCGAGCGGTAAAGGAAAATGGCGAGACCGAAACGGGGATCACTATTCATTATGTTGACGAAAAATTTGACAACGGCGACATTATTTTGCAGAAAAAAGTAAAAATATTTCCGCAAGACACAATTGAAGACATTGCATCCAAAGTTCACGATTTGGAGTATGTCTATTATCCCAAAGTGATAGTTAAACTTGTTTCGGGTTGCAACCAATGATTACAGTAATCCTATTTTTCATATTGTTTTCTTTGCTAATTTGGAAGTGGCGTTTTATCAAGAAATTGCCTTTTGGTTTTGCTGTTCGCTACTTGCTGTTTTTGATTAAGATTGTAGCAGGTGTAGCGTTTTTTTACATCTATACATACTATTATTCCAATGACCGTAGGTTGAAAAGCGACTTGTGGAAATATTACGAAGATGCCGCCGCAATTTACGATATGGCAAAACAAGGTAATACAGCTTTGTTTATCAAGGTAATGGCAGGAAAAGAAGATGAAGAAGTAAGCCACATAATGCACGACCGCACGGAATTTTGGTACAAAAGATTTAATTACGGCTTATACAACGAAAACCGTACGATAATCAGGTTTATTACGCTGGCAATGTTTATAACAGACAAAAATATTTATGCACTTTCATTGCTTGCGGCATTTTTGTCATATTTGGGTTGGGTTGCGTTTTTTTTGTTTTTTTACCGTTATTTGGGTGACAGGTATAAGGTCGTTTTGCTTGTTGCACTGTTTTTGATACCGTCAGTTGTCTTTTGGACTTCGGCACTTCTCAAAGAAATGTTGGTTGTATTTTCGTTAGGATTCGGATTGTATTTTTTTGATGAGAAAAAATATTTGTGGTCGGGCTTGTTTTTTATTTTACTCTCGTTTACAAAAATATACATTGCTTTGCCTGTTTTCCCGGCACTTATTGCTTATTTGCTTGCAAAAAAATACGGAGTGGCAAAGTCTTACGTATTTGTTTATTTGGCTGCAATTGTGCTTGTTTTAGGTTTGCACTTTGCATGCAGTAAGTTTGATTTGTTTCTAAAACTATCGCAAAAGCAGCACGATTTTATTCTAATGGCAGAGGCAAACGGAGCTGGGAGTACAATTGAATTGCCTAAGTTGAACAATGGTTTGATGAATTTTATAAAAATGTTTCCCGAAGCTGTTTTCAATTCGTTTTTCAGACCTTTTGTGTTTGATTACACTTCGATTATTATGCTGCCTAATATTTTTGAAAATGTTTTATTGCTGTTGTTTGTATTGTTGGTATTTGTCAGATTCAAGAAGGAAGAAGACAAAAAGCAACTTAACATTGCATTGTTTGCCTTAGTTTATGCTTTTACGGTTTTTCTGATAATAGGTTACACCGTGCCGGTACTTGGGGCTCTTGTCAGGTATAGAGCACCTTTGTTGCCGTTTTTTGTAATAGGGTTGTCAGTGTTTTGCGGTTGCAATTACAAATTCAAAAGCCTCATAAAGAGTTCGTAGCGGTTTTTGTAAAGTTCGTTCAATTCTGTTTCTTCCGAAAAAGTTGCTTTTATCGTGTAGTCATACCTTTCAAATGTGCGGATAATAGATGTAATTTCGGTGACATTCACTTTGATGATAACATTCATTTTTGACGAATCGGGATCGTTGTCAATGTATAATGTGAGGATTTTTGCATTATTACCTTCCACTATTTGTGCTATTTGTGATAGTTGGTAATTGTGAACAGCTACTTCAAGAACTATTATTGCGCCCGGATTTTCTGATGAAATCAGTTTTGAAAAGTATTTGATAATATCTTGCAGTGAAATGCTACCCACATAATTGTCTTCCCTGTCCAAAACAGGAATAAGAGTGAGTTTAAGGTTTGCAACAAGAGAAATTACCGTAAAAATATGATCGTCTTCATATACAAACGGGCTGAAAAGGTTTAATTTATGTGCTCCAAGCGGCAATTCGGGTTCGTTAAGATCGTAAATATCAGATTCCGAGATTAGTCCCAGAAATTTTTTATCGTTAACAATAGGCAAGTGCGACACTTTGTAAATTTCCATCCAACTAAGAGCTTTTTGTGCCGTGTCGGAAGTGTGCAGTGGAGATATAATATCAGAAATAAGTTTTTTTGCCAACATATTGTTTAAATTTCGTTTTCGCTTATGATTTCTTTCGGCATAAATTTATCTTTTTTCTCATCATAATTTACGGTTGCAAAGGCATTGTAAAAGTCGTGTTCAAATGCAATAATATATCCGCTTTTTACTGCTTCTTGCAAAAACAATTTTTTTTCTTCCATGAGCACAAGTGGCATATTATCGTATGCCGATACCCACGGCAGGTGCAAATTGTAAAGAGTAGGTATTAAATCTGCAGCAAAAACAATTACTTTTTCCCCGTTTTGTATCACAGGTACTATCATTCCCGATGTGTGTCCGTTGGATAGCAAAAGCGTGATACCAGGATACAAATCATACTTGCCTTTTATGAGTTTTAATTGTCCGCTTTCTTTTACAGGTAAAATATCTTCGGGGAAAAGGGCGGATTTTTCCCTGGGGTTTGGGTTTTGCATCAGTTCCCATTGCTTAAGGCTGAGCCAATATGTTGCATTGGGGAAATAAGGTTTTATTTCTCCGTTTTTGTCTTTGTATGTTGCTCCTCCGGCGTGGTCATAATGCAAGTGGGTAAGTATTATATCGGTAAAATCCTCTGGTTTGTATCTGTGCTTGCTTATTACTTCGTTCATTGGTATTAGTTCGGGATATATGAAAGAAAGAAACTTAGGGTTGTGTTTATTCCCTATACCGGTATCTATCATTATTAACCTGTCTTCTGTATCTAAAATTAAAGAACGTATTGTAAGCGTACACAAATTGTTTTTGTCGGCAGGATATTTTTTGTTCCACATACTTTTGGGAACGGGACCGAACATTGCTCCGCCGTCCACTTTAAATGTGCCGTGTGATACCGGTATGATTTTCATAATTAGAATTTTAATTTGCGTAATCGGCTATAAATTTAATTCTCATCAACCTTATTTCTTCTTCGGTAAAGTAATCGTCGCCAAATTCTTCAAATGCTTCGTCGAGCACTTCATCCAAATCTCCACCGCCTTCAAATTCTTGGAAAAATGCAATAAGTTCTTCCTGTTTTTCTTCTTCAATCACATCGTCAATGTAATAATCAAGGTTGATTTTTGTTCCGGATAGAACTATGCTTTCAAGTTCGTCAAGCATTTCGTAGAAATCTATACCCAAACTTTCGGCAATTTCTTCCAAAGGTATTTTTCTATCAATACCTTTGATGATGTTTACTTTCTTGGCAGATTTTTGAACAGAAGATTTGATAATTAAATCTTGCGGGCGTTCTATTTCATTTTCGTCAACATACCTTTTTATGATTTCTACGAATTTTCGACCGTATTTTTCGGCTTTGCCCTTGCCTACACCTGTCATTTGTTCCAGTTCCTGAATTGTGATAGGGTAATGAATTGACATATCTTCAAGTGATATATCTTGGAAAATGATGTATGGCGGAACACCGTATTCTTGAGCAACTTCTTTACGTAAGTCTTTGAGCATATTAAATAACACATCGTCAACAGCAGCCGTACCACCGCTTACTTCTACGGCTTCTTCTTCGTATTCGTCATAATCGTGAAACTCATAGAAGGTAATTGAATAAGGCTTTTTCAGAAATTTGCGTCCTTCTTCGGTTATTTTAAGAATACCGTAATTTACAATTTCTTTTTCAAGGAGTTTGTGTATTAGACATTGCCTTATTATATCTACCCAGAATTTTTCTCCTTCTTCCTTGCCTTCACCGAACATTTCAAGTTGGTGGTGCTTGTATTGCTTTATTGTATTAGTTAGTTCACCCACAAGGATTTTTGCAATATATTCTGCTTTGAATTTTTCTTTTACGGCATCAACGGTTCGTAATACAAGGTGTGCATATTCTTTGCCTTCGAATTTTTTCTTTGGATGCAGGCAATTGTCACAATTACCGCAGTTTTCAGCATCGTATTCTTCGCCGAAATAATGCAATAGTTGCTTTCTACGGCAAACTGCCGATTCTGCATAAGCGATCACTTCGGAAATGAGTTGTTTGCCGATTTCTTGTTCAGACGCAGACTTGCCTTGCAAAAACTTTTCGAGCTTGGTTATGTCGTCATATTTATAAAAAGCTATACATTTACCTTCGCCGCCGTCACGACCGGCCCTTCCGGTTTCTTGGTAATAACCTTCAAGGCTTCTTGGCATATCGTAGTGGATAACATAGCGGATATCCGGTTTGTCGATACCCATTCCGAAAGCAATTGTTGCTACTATAACATCCACTTCTTCCATAAGGAACATATCTTGGTGATTATTCCTTGTTTTTGCATCCATACCGGCGTGGTACGGAACAGCTTTTATGCCATTAACTTGGAGTTTTTGGGCAAGTTCTTCTACTTTTTTACGGCTCATACAGTAAATAATACCAGACTTACCTTCGTTTTCGCGTATGAATTTTATTATTTGCTTTTCGGGATTGTTTTTTAACCTTACTTCGTAATAAAGATTAGGGCGGTTGAACGAATCTTTAAAAATTGTAGCATTTTCTATGCCGAGATTTTTCAGAATATCGTGTTGAACCTTAGGAGTTGCTGTAGCGGTAAGTGCAATTATTGGAGCAACTTTTATGCTTTCAATCATCGGTCTTATTCGTCTGTATTCGGGTCTGAAGTCGTGTCCCCATTCTGATATACAGTGGGCTTCGTCAACTGCATAAAACGATATATTTACATCTTTTAGAAACTCAATATTTTCTGTTTTGTTTAGAGATTCCGGTGCCAAATAAAGCAATTTAGTTTTGCCTTCTAAAACATCTTTTTTTACTTGATTTATTTCAGATTTCTTTAGTGAAGAATTTATAAAGTGTGCAATACCATTTTCGGGAGAAAAACCACGCATTAAATCAACTTGATTTTTCATAAGAGCTATCAGGGGAGAAATTACGATAGCAGTACCTTCGGAGATAAGAGCCGGAAGTTGATAACACAAGGATTTCCCGCCTCCGGTTGGCATCAATACGAATATGTCTTTACCTTCCAACAGGTTTTTTATTATAGCTTCTTGTTGTCCTTTAAATGATGTAAATCCAAAAAATT
This sequence comes from Bacteroidales bacterium, assembly GCA_027074135.1. Classification (GTDB taxonomy): domain Bacteria; phylum Bacteroidota; class Bacteroidia; order Bacteroidales; family JALTDM01; genus JALTDM01. The sequence continues at coordinate 2,324 of JALTDM010000138.1, read as the reverse complement.
CCTTCAGATACTTTTGTAAATCAACTTCTCTTGCTTTGGTCATTTTTTTATGTTTTAGTAAAACAAATTTAACGATTTTTTTATTCGAAAGGAATATTTATCACCTTTCGGAAAAATATTTTTGGTAAAATGTGAAAAAATTACCTTTAAAAAAGAGTAACTTTGCCAAAAAATACTTCCTTTTTCAAAAAGGGAAGGCAAAATTATAAACTTTTTGAATTGGCAATGGCAAAAAACGAAAAAATAACCCAAATCATAAATACTGCCCAAACAACCGTACGGTTGGAGAAAGAAACAATTGAAAATTTGTTGGGTGAAATAAATGAAAATTTTGCAAATGCCGTATACGAAATTTATAAATCCGACGGTAGGGTTATAATAACAGGTATTGGTAAAAGTGCCATTATAGGTAAAAAAATTGTGGCTACACTTAATTCTACCGGCACACCTGCAATTTTCATGCATGCAGCTGAAGCCATTCACGGTGATTTGGGTATTATGCAACCTGCGGATGTGGTTATTTTTATATCCAAAAGCGGAAATACGCCGGAGATTAAGAGTTTGGTTACTATAGTTAAGGATATGGGGAATGTCATCATTGCCATTGTGGGGGATAAAAATTCTTTTTTGTCAGCAAATTCCGATTATATGATTTACACACCCATTGAAAAAGAAGCTTGTCCGAATAATCTTGCTCCAACGTCAAGTACTACGGCACAATTGGTTATGGGAGATGCTATTGCTGCATCATTGATAGAGCTGAAAGGCTTTACAAGTGAAGATTTTGCACGGTTTCATCCTGGTGGGGCATTGGGGAAAAAGTTGTTATATAAGGTAGAGATACTAATGAATTCCAATCCGCCAAAAGTTTTAGAAAACACTCCAATAAAAGATGTTATTTTGGAAATTTCGAGCAAGAGAATGGGGGCTACAGCTATTGTTGATGAAACAGGCAAAAAAGTTTTGGGTATCATTACAGATGGTGATATTCGTAGGATGTTGGAAAAAAATACTTTTTCATCCAATACCGTAGCTGCAGATATTATGACGACAAATCCGAAAAAAATAAACAGAAAACTTTTAGCAAGTGCAGCTTTACAAATAATGGAAACATACAGTATAACGCAATTAATTGTAGTGGACGATAATGATAATTATGTGGGAATGATACATTTGCACGACATATTGAAAGAGGGCATAAAATAAGATGAATAATAAATAATGAAAAAGGAATGGTGTTTTTAAAAGTATTCTATATTCATTTTCAGAGGGCGGAAATAGAAGAAAAAATAAAGTTATGAAATTAAGAGCTGAAAACCTGATAAAAAAATATAAAAAACGCACTGTTGTAAACAAAGTTTCACTTGAAGTCAATCAAGGCGAAATTGTAGGATTGCTAGGACCGAACGGTGCAGGTAAGACAACAACTTTTTATATGATTGTAGGCTTTATTAAAGTCAACGAAGGTAAAATATTTCTTGACGAAAACGAAATCACAAACTTACCGATGTATAAACGCGCCCAGCTAGGCATCGGATACTTGCCTCAAGAAGCATCGGTTTTCAGGAAACTTACAGTAGAAGACAATATCTGTGCAGTGTTGGAAATGACTAAGTTCAGTAAACAGGAACAAAAAGAAATTCTTGAATCTCTTATTGCGGAGTTCCGTTTGGAAAAGGTAAGAAAAAACAAAGGTTACCAATTGAGTGGTGGAGAGAGAAGAAGAACGGAAATTGCCCGTGCATTGGCTGTCAAACCTAAATTTATTCTGTTAGACGAGCCGTTTGCCGGAGTGGATCCCATTGCAGTTGAAGATATTCAAGGCATTGTTGCCCACCTCAAAGATAGGAACATTGGTATCCTTATTACCGACCACAATGTTCATGAAACGCTTTCCATTACTGACAGGGCATATTTGTTGCACGAAGGCAATATACTTAAGTCTGGAACAGCCGAGGATTTGGCAAATGACGAACAGGTAAGAAGGGTTTACTTGGGACAAAATTTTGTGCTTAGGTAGTGGATTAAGAGTACTCACTTCTAAAATAGCTATTCAATATTGAATATTCGTTATTCATGTTTTGCTCAAACTGTTATTTTAATGAGCTTAGTATTATGGACCCTATATCCAATTGTGCCCGTCATTGCGAGTGAATGTAGTTAACGTGGCAATTTGCTAAAAATTAAATAGACACTCCCGCCAAAACGTGATTCGATACTGTCCCGAAAAGTGTGTAAAGAGAGGTTTCCTAAATTTGTAATGTTTAAAATAATTATTAACTAAAAAGTAATTATTATGTAAAACCTCAACTTTACACAGGAGT
>JALTDM010000137.1 GCA_027074135.1 Bacteroidales bacterium | reverse complement strand
GATGAAATAGAGACAAACAGAATTAAAAAAATATTTGCAGTTGAGAATGTAACTTAACTTCAAAATTCAGTGAAAATACATAACTTTACACCACTTACAAAAAAAAAGAATGAATTAAATATGATTTTTTTTTTTTTTTTTTCTAAAAATAAAAACTTGAGTTATGCACTTGAAGTTTTAAGTAAAGTAAAAAATGAAGTACGATTTGATATTTATGGTCCTAAGGAAGATATGATTTATTGGAAGCAATGTGAAAAACTTATTGTTAAAATGCCAGGAAATATTGAAATAAATTACAAGTATAGTTTGAAGCCTGACGAGATTGTTGAAACAATGAGACAATATCATGCTTTCTTTTTACCGACAAAATCTGAGAACTTTGGTCATGTCATCGTCGAGGCAATGCAATCTGGAGTTGTTCCTATTATTAGCAACCAAACACCATGGCGCAACCTTTCAAAATCCAAGGCAGGTTGGGACTTGGATTTGTGCAACATTAATGCATTTTCTGAAGTTATAGATAATCTCTACGAAATGAATAGTGATGAATATAATCAATGGTCGCAAGGGGCAATGTTGTATGTGCGAAGTAAATTAAATATAGATAGGTTGAAGGAAAAGTATATTGAGATGTTTAAGAGTGCGGTAAATAAAACCTAAAGTGGGTAGAGCATTTTATTAGAAAATATTTGTCAGTATGCCGCTCTCTATTTCGATCCCTTAGACCCAAAAGATATCGCAGAAAAGATCAAAAGGCTTGTTGGTGATAAGGCATTGCAGCAAGAACTTGTCAAAAAAGGTAACAAAAGAGTGAAAGAGTTTGAAACAGCACGAAGCAGAGCGGAGAAGTACTTGGAGGTTTGTGAAAAAATAGCAAAGGAGAGTGAATATTGAATAAAAACATTATAAAAATTTTACGATTTGCGAAGATATACGGACCGTCAAGAACCTTTATTAAAGCTGCAGGACGACTCCGATTTGGTAATAAATTGGCTTTTATATCATCATCGAACGATAAAGATATAAGTATTGTTGGGTGCGGTCAATTTGCATTTTCCACTATTGGCTATTTTTTAAAAAAACAATTTGGCGATAGATTTTTATCATGTTATGATATTAACTACAAACAATCAAAAAGTCTTGGTGAGTTTTATGGTTTTAAATATATTGAAAAAGATTTTGATATTTTGCTTGAACACAAGCCAAAATATATTTATGTGGCATCCAATCACCATTCACATACAGACTATGCTATTCAAATATTAAAGAGGAACATAGATGTCTATATTGAGAAGCCCATCAGTGTAACATTTGAACAGTTTAAAAATTTGCAGGACACAATAAAAAATTCTAGTGCTTCAATTTATGCAGGTTATAATCGTCCTTTTTCTGGTGCTATTCAAGACCTTACAGCGTTTATCAAAGGCAAGAAAACCCCTATGAGCATTAACTACTTTATATCAGGGCATAAGATAGGGGCAGATCATTGGTATAGAGACCCTAAAGAAGGAACTCGCATTTGCGGCAATGTGGGGCACTGGCTGGATTTAACTATACATTTATTCGCTCTACGAGGGCAAATACCAGAAAAAATGGATATAGCAATATCCTACAGTTCTCCAGATGAACCAGATGATAACTTTGCAATTACCTTGACAACGGAGTTAAACGATATAGTAACGATTATGCTTACCTCTAGGTCAGAGCCTTTTGAAGGTATTAATGAAACAATCAATATTCAATGTGATGATGTGATTGCTAAAATTGATGATTTTCGTTCAATGGTCATTTGGAAAAATGAAAAACTATACAAGAAAAAATACTGGCCAAAAGATGTTGGACATAAAAAAGCTATTATGCAACCGTTTGAAAAAGATGAGTCTAAAAAAAGAAATTGGTACGAAGTTGAGTTGTCAACAATATTGATGCTGCATATTACGGATATGGTTTTGGAAAGACAGACCAAGGATATATTTATGTTAATAGAAAAATTAAAACAAATAAAAGAAAGCAACAAATGAAATAACTTATGGTAGTAAATAGTGGATGGTTGATAGTTAATAGTAAAGAGGGGAATAGAATATGAAACAGCTAATACAAAATTATAAAACAGGGGAACTTGGACTCTTTGATGTCCCAGCTCCAATTTGTCAAGAAAATGGTGCATTGGTGCAAACAACAGTCAGCTTGGTAAGTGCGGGAACTGAAAAAATGTTGGTTGACTTTGCCAAGAAGTCCATGCTGGCAAAAGCAAAAGACAGACCTGACCTAGTGAAACAAGTAGTGGACAAAATGAAAAAAGAGGGAATAAAAAATACTCTTGAAAAGGTTTTCACCAAACTCGATACTCCTATACCCTTAGGGTATAGTCTGGCTGGAAGAGTTTTGGAAGTAGGCTCGAGCTTAAGCGGGTATAATGTAGGCGATAGAGTGGCTTGCGGTGGTGCTGGGTATGCTAACCATGCAGAGATAAACTATGTGCCAAAAAACCTGATGGTTAAGATACCTGATGGTGTAGATGATGTAGATGCCTCGTTTGTAACTGTGGGGGCTATAGCACTGCAGGGTGTCAGACAAACTGACCCAAAACTTGGTGAAAAAGTAGCTGTGATGGGGCTTGGGCTTTTGGGGCAGTTGACAGTGCAACTGCTGAAAGCAAATGGATGTAAAGTTATAGGCAGTGATGTTGACCCAGACAAAATAGGGCTTGCGAAAAAGCTGGGAGCAGATGAGGCTTGTCATGCAAGTGAGCTTATAGCCAAAGCGAGTGAGTTTACTGGTGGACATGGGGTAGATGCGGTTGTTATTACGGCATCTACACCGAGTAATCAGCCTATTATGGATGCTGCTGATATTTCTCGCATGCGAGGGCGTGTAGTGCTTGTTGGAATGGTAGGGATGGATGTACCGAGAAACAGCTACTATAAAAAAGAGTTGGAGATAAAACTCTCTATGGCTTATGGACCAGGAAGATACGATCCGGAATATGAAGAGAAGGGAATTGACTATCCGTATGATTTGGTTCGATTTACGGAACAGAGAAATTTTGAAAGCTTTTTAGGACTTATACAAGAGGGGAAAATAATTCCAAAGGAGTTGATAACCCATTCGTATGATTTTGATGATGCTATAAAAGCATATGACCTGATAGAGGGCAAAATCAAAGAGAAGTATCTTGGAATAGTGCTTAATTATAAGAGAGACATAAATCTTGAAGATGAAAAGATAGTAAAAAGAAGCGAAAAGCCTATAAAGAGTGATAAAATTAATATTGGGCTAATAGGTGCCGGGAACTTTACAAAATCTGTTATATTGCCAAATCTTCAAAAAGTTAAGGGGTATGAACTCGTTGGCTTGTGCACTGCCACGGGTGTGAGTGCTGAGGGCATTGGTAAAAAGTATGATTTTAAATATATCACGACGGATAGTGATGAAGTATTTAAAAATAAAGAGATAAATAGTGTCTTAGTTACTACACGACATAACGACCATGCAAGTAAAGTGCTAAAGGCTATAGAAAATGATAAACACTGTTTTGTTGAAAAACCTCTTTGTATCTATGAAGAGGAGTTAGAAGAGATAGAAAAAGCATATGCTGGTAAGACAATAGTGCAAGTTGGGTTCAATCGTCGATTTTCTCCTATGATAAAAAAGATGAAAGAGAAAGCAAGTGGACCAATAGCAGTGAACTACCGTGTAAATGCCGGAATCATCCCAAAAGATGTATGGATACAGGATAGAACTATCGGAGGTGGAAGAATCATCGGAGAAGTTTGCCACTTTATAGATACATGCAGTTGTCTTACAGGCAGTGAAGTTGTAAGTGTTTATGCAACTACCGTGCGGAAAGATGACCAGTCGATACCGGATGAAGATAATGTAAACATCGTTTTGAATTATGTAAATGGCAGCACTGCGACAATAAGTTACTATGCATATGGTGGTGGCTCTATGCCAAAAGAGTATATAGAGCTTTTTGGAAATGGTGTAAGTATGCAAATGAATGACTTTAGAGAACTTATTATCTTTAGTGGTGGCAAGAAAGAGCGCATAAAAAAAGCAAATCAAGACAAAGGATTTGCAGCGGAGCTTGAAGCGTTTAAATTAGCTGTAAAAAACGGAAAACCTGCTATAAAGTTTGATAGCATTATAAACACCACAAGAGCTGCTTTTAAAATCTTGGAGTCTATTCGAAGTGGAAAAGTTGTTTTAATTGATAATTGAGAATAGGAAATAGAGAGCTTAGGACAGAGAGTGATAAAAAAAATAGTATTGATTTTTGATACAATCAAATATCTTAAGTTTAAACAAATATATTTCAGAATTTATTACTCTTTGCGAAATCGTTTTAGAAAAGTTAGAGGCTTTAGGTATCCATTGGCTGTTGAAGTTACAGGTAGAGATATTGTTTTTCTTAACTCGATTCCTGCTTTGACTTCATATGAAAAAGGAGTATTGACTTTTTTAAATCTTTCACATCAATTTGATACAAATATAGACTGGAATTTTGCAAAGTATGGAAAACTTTGGACATACAATTTGTCTTATTTTGATTTTTTAAATCAGAAAAATATAGAAAAAAATGAGGGATTAAGACTTATTTATGATTTCATAGACAATGTTAAGAATATAAAGGATGGACTTGAACCATACCCTACAAGTTTAAGAGGAATTAATTGGATAAAATTTTTAACGAAATATAAAATAAAGGATAAAAAGATAGATGGTTGTTTATACGCTCAATACCACATTTTGCTTGATAACTTAGAATATCATCTGTTGGGAAATCATTTACTTGAAAACGGTTTTAGCTTGCTTTTTGGTGCTTATTATTTTCAAGATGAAGTTTTATATAAAAAAGCAGTTGAGATTTTAAAAACGGAGTTGGAAGAACAAGTGCTTGATGATGGAGGACATTTTGAATTAAGCCCTATGTATCATCAGATCATGCTGTTTCGGGTGCTCGATTGTCTAAACCTTGTTCAGAACAATCAGTGGATAGTTGATAGTAGATGGTTAATAGAGCTACTGAGAGAAAAAGCTGAGAAGATGCTTGGCTGGCTCAATGCTATCACATATGAAGATGGAACTACGCCTCTTTTTAATGATAGCGCCAATAAAATTGCTCCATCCACCCAGCAGTTAAAGCAATATGCCTTGATGTTGAATTTAAAATTCAACATCCAAAATTCAAAATTGAGCAAAAGCGGTTATAGAAAAATAACAAAACAGAGATATGAATGTATTGTAGATATTGGAGATATTCAAGCAGATTATATCCCCGGCCATACCCATGCCGATACATTCAACTTCGTTTTGAACATAAAAAACAACCATCAACCATTTATTATAGATACAGGAGTTTCAACATATGAGGCAGGTGATATTAGAGATTATGAACGAAGTACAAAGTCTCATAATACAGTAGAAATTAATAATACAAATTCTAGTGAAGTTTGGAGAAGTTTCAGAGTAGCCAATAGGGCAAAAAATATAAAATCTGAAGAAAATAAGAACCATATAAAAGCAACTCATGATGGATATTTTAAAAAATTTAGAATTTTTCACACAAGAGAGTGGTTTTTTTATGATGATAAAATTATTGTTAAAGACAGTTTGAATAAAGGTGCCTATGGAGTTTTTAGACTTCATTTTCATCCTGAAATCGGAGAAGAAGAAATTAAAGAAAGAATAAGAACGAACAATAACTATAAAATAACCGACTGTTTTGTTGCGTTTGAATACAATAAAAGAATAAAATCAAAAGCATTGGAGATAAAATTCGAAAAACATTTGGAAGTAGAGATTTTGGTATGAAAATTTTATTTATAACCGATAATTTTCCACCTGAAGTAAATGCGCCGGCTACAAGGACTTATGAGCATATAAAAGAATGGATAAAAGAAGATAATGTTAGTGTAACAGTTTTAACTTGTTTCCCAAATTTTCCTCTTGGAAAGGTATTTGATGGATATAAGAATAAACTTTATCAAAAAGAAAATATAGATGGGATAGAAGTTATAAGAGTTTGGAGCTATATAACTGCGAATAAAGGCTTTACAAAAAGAGTTTTAGACTATATGAGTTTTGCTTTGTCAGCATTTTTGGTAGGATTATTTCAAAAATATGATGTGATTGTAGCTACATCGCCACAATTTTTTACTACATGGGCGGCTTGGGGGTTGTCAAAAATTAGGCGTAAACCTTGGATATTTGAGCTTCGTGATCTGTGGCCGGAATCTATTAAAACAGTTGGGGCAATGAAACAGGGATTTGTTATTGACACTTTGGAGAAAATTGAGCTTAGATTATACAAAAGCGCAGATAGAGTAGTTGCTGTAACAAATTCTTTTAAAGAAAATCTGATTAGTCGTGGAATAGAAGCTAATAAAATAGATGTCATAGCTAACGGATCAAATATAGAGCTTTTTTATGAAAGAAAAAAAGATTCTGAATTATTAAAAAAAATGGGATTGCAAGGAAAATTTGTAGTAGGCTATATAGGCACCCATGGTATGGCACACAGTTTGGACTTCATTATTAGAACTTTAGACGATATAATCGATCAAAATATCCATTTTCTTTTTATAGGTGATGGTGCAATGAAGGAGGCTGTTGTACAACTGGCTCAGTCTTTAAAACTAACGAATGTTACATTTTTAGATTCTATTGCAAAAACAGAAGTGCCAAGATACCTCTCTTTAATCGATGTATCATTGGCACCATTAAAAAAATCTGATACATTTAAAACTGTTATACCTTCAAAAATATTTGAAGCTTCTGCTATGGGAAAACCAACCCTTTTAGGCGTAGAAGGAGAAGCAAAAGAGATAATAGAAAAATATAATGCCGGTCTATGTTTTGAACCAGAAAATAAAAATGATTTTCTCGAAAAACTTAATCAAATCAAAGATGAAGAGAAATACAACGAATTGCAGCAAGGTTGTAAAAGATTAGCCCATGATTTTGATAGAAAAAAATTGGCAAAACAAATGTTGGATATTATAAGGAAGATAGTATGAAAATTCTAACAGTCTTTGGCACTCGTCCGGAAGCGATAAAAATGGCACCGCTTGTTAAAAAATTTGAAAAAAATAAATCAATTTTTGAAGCAAAAGTTTGTGTAACGGCACAACATAGAGAAATGCTTGATCAGGTTTTGGATATATTTGAAATAAAACCGGACTATGATTTAAATATCATGAAAGACAATCAAGATTTATACGATATTACATCAAAAATTTTAATAAAAATAAAAGATGTCTTAAACGATTTTAAACCAGACTTGGTGCTGGTACATGGAGACACAACTACAACTTTTGCTGCTGCTTTGGCAAGCTTTTATCAAAAAATTGAAGTTGGACATGTGGAAGCAGGACTAAGAACAAGCAATATTTATAGTCCTTTCCCAGAAGAAGCAAACAGAAAACTAACGTCAGTGTTAGCAAGATATAATTTTGCGCCTACTAATACAGCAAGAGATAATCTTTTAAAAGAAGGAATAAAAGAAAAAAATATTATTGTTACCGGAAACACAGTTATTGATACACTCTTTTTGGCGCTTAATAAGATAGAAAGCAATGATAACTTAAAGTCTGAAATATTGAGCAATATTGAATCAAATATAAATGATTCAAAATTCAATATTCAACATTCAAAATTTATACTTATAACGGGTCATAGGCGAGAAAATTTCGGAGAGGGTTTTATAAATATATGTAACGCCATTAAGGAATTGGCTTTAAAATACAAAAATGTTTATTTTATTTATCCTGTCCATCTAAACCCAAATGTCCAAAAACCGGTTAAAGAGATTCTAAGCGGGTTAAAGAATGTTTATTTGATCAAACCGCTTGATTATTTGCCTTTTGTATATTTAATGAGTAAAAGTTATTTAATTTTGACAGACAGTGGCGGCATACAGGAAGAAGCTCCGAGTTTAGGCAAGCCGGTTTTAGTTATGAGAGATACAACAGAAAGGCCTGAGGCAGTAGATGTAGGAACTGTGAAATTAGTTGGAACTGATAAAATAAAAATAATAGATGAAACAGCAAGGCTTTTAGAGGATAAAGCAGAATATGATAAAATGTCAAAAGCTATTAATCCCTATGGAGATGGCAAAGCCAGTGCAAGAATTATGGAATTTATAATTAATATTTCAGGTGATAAGTTTTAAGCTTAGTCGTAATTGCAAAATTATAAAAAATTCAAAGGAGAATACAAATGATGAATGATGAAATTAAACACTCATATTTAAAAACTCAAAACTCTGGGCTCAAGGCTCAAAACTTCAAGAAGGTTTGTGTGCTGGGACTTGGATACATAGGTTTACCTACGGCAGCTTTTCTTGCTAATAAGGGTTATGAAGTGCGCGGTGTTGATGTTATGCAAGATGTAGTTGATATAATCAATCAAGGTAAGATTCACATAGTGGAGCCTGATTTAAATGCTTTTGTAAAAACAGCAGTGAATAATGGAAAATTAAAAGCATTTACCAAGCCGTCAGAGGCGGATATTTTTATTATTTCTGTTCCTACGCCTTTTCACGAAAATGGACACGACATTCCAACACCAAATATTGAGTATGTGATAAATGCTACAAAATCAATTGCACCATATTTGAAAGAAAATAACATGGTGATACTTGAATCAACATCGCCGGTTGGAACTACGGAAAAAGTGGCTGAAACTATAAGAGAACTTAGATCGGATTTATTTCCACAAAATAATTCAAAATTCAAAATTCAAAATTCAAAATTATTTATCGCCCACTGTCCCGAAAGGGTTTTGCCTGGTAAAATTATGCATGAACTTGTGGAAAACGATAGAATCGTGGGTGGATTAACAAAAGAATCAACCGAGAAAGTAGCGGAATTTTATAAAACTTTTATAAAAGGTGAAGTTCTAAAAACAGATGCTAAAACAGCAGAGCTTAGCAAATTAGTAGAAAACTCTTTTAGAGATGTAAATATTGCTTTTGCAAATGAATTATCAATAATTTGTGATAAATTTGGAATAGATGTGTGGAGACTAAGAGAACTTGCAAACAGACACCCAAGGGTAAATATATTATTACCGGGCGTAGGTGTGGGGGGTCACTGTATTGCGGTTGACCCGTGGTTTATAGTTGCTAATGCGAAAAACGAGGCAAAATTAATAAAAACAGCAAGAGATGTGAATAACTATAAAACAGAATGGGTGATTGAGAAAATTAAAAATGAAGCATTAGAGTTTGAGATAGAAAACAAGAAAAAACCGAAAATAGCTTGTATGGGGTTGGCTTTTAAGCCCGATATAGACGACTTGAGAGAGTCGCCGGCTTTGCATGTAGCAAAAAGATTAACTAATGAATTAGATGATGTTGTGTGTGTAGAACCAAATATTTCCTTGAAAACTATAATTAATTCTGATGGCCCAAAGCTTGAATTGGTAGAAATAGGTAATGCTTTAGCTGTCTCCGATATCGTAGTCTTTCTTGTCGCTCATAGAGAATTTAAAGACTTAGAAATTTCTGGAAAAAAAGTATTGGATTTTTGTGGAATTGCGGAAAAAAAATTATTCAAATATGAGGTAGGTGCAAAAAAATAATAAATTTAAGCGAAAAAGAAAGAAACCAAATGGAAAAAACGGCCGAGAAAAAATCATAAAAGAATTTGATGAAAAAATTGTAATTGATAAATATATTAAAGCCATTAATGAAATTTTAAAAGGAATCACAAAATAAAGGGCATACCCCCCTCCACTTTCACACCTCGTAGATACTGTGTTATTTGTCAACCCCTTTATACAGAATTTAATATGTTTTTTCCAAGTATGCATTCTTATACTGCGCCAATGCCATAATTAACAGTTTCCGCATACAGGCAA
>JALTDM010000136.1 GCA_027074135.1 Bacteroidales bacterium | reverse complement strand
AATAAGTTTTTTGAATGAGATAACTACAAATAACAAATTTTTATTGCCGGGAGAAATTTTAAACAGATTAAGAAAGAAAATAATTACATCACTGCACAATTTGGCCAAAGACGGAATGGACATATCATTTGTGGCTATTGATAACCAAAAGAAAACAGTCTATTTTTCGGGAGCTTTTAATCCATTATATCTTATCAGGCACAAAAACAAAACCGCAGTTGAAGCCGAATCCACACTGGAAAATGAAAACTTTATACTTTATGAACTTAAAGGAGACAGAATGCCAATAGGATACTCTCCAAAATATGATGATTTCAGCACAAAAATGTTTGATTACATTGAAAATGATATTCTAATTTTGTTCAGTGACGGATATGCAGACCAATTTGGTGGACCCAAAGGTAAAAAATTCAAGTACAAAAAATTCAAAAATCTTCTGTTATCCTCCGCTAATTTAGAACCTGAACAAACAAAAACTATTCTGTATAATGCTTTTACGGAATGGAAAGGCAACCACGAACAAACAGATGATGTAACAGTAATGGAAATCGTATTATAAGTCAATCAAATTTCTGCAAAATATAAACGAAAAAAAAAGAAAACAATAACACATAATTAATCTAACAAAATTCATTGCAACTTTTTTTAAATATTATTTATCTTTGTAAAAAATTATTTCGCCATGAAAACAAAAATATTATTTATTACCGCGTTTTTACTGGTAAGTTTTACTGCAAAACCTCAAATACAATGGCAAAAGTCTCTCGGAGGAAATTTTTGGGACGAAGCCAATTCCATAGTTCAAACATCTGATGGTGGGTATATTGTGGCGGGTTCTTCAGCATCCAATGATGGAGATGTCTCCGGTAACCACGGTAATTATGATTATTGGATAGTAAAATTGGATGATTCAGGTAATATTCAATGGCAAAGGTCGCTCGGTGGAAGTGATTTTGATCAAGCCAATTCAATAATTCATACATCAGACGGGGGATATATTGTGGCAGGTTTTTCCAAATCCAACGATGGTGATGTTAGTGGAAACCACGGAAATGAAGATTACTGGATAGTAAAATTGAATTCGACTGGGAATATTCAATGGCAAAAGTCGCTTGGTGGAAATAATGATGACGAAGCCAATTCCATAGTTCAAACATCAGACGGGGGTTATATTGTGGCAGGTGCTTCCAAATCCAACGATGGTAATGTTAGCGGAAACCATGGTGGTTCTGATTACTGGATAGTAAAATTGGATTCAGCTGGTAATATTCAATGGCAAATGTCTCATGGTGGAAGTAATGATGACGAAGCCTATTCCATAGTTCAAACATCAGACGGGGGATATATTGTGGCAGGTGCTTCCAAATCCAACAACAACGATGTATCGGGTAACCACGGAGACTATGATTATTGGATAGTAAAATTAGATGCATCCGGTAATATTCAATGGCAAAAGTCTTATGGTGGTGATTTTGAAGACAAAGCATACTCCATAGTTCAAACATTAGACGGAAGATATGTTGTGGCAGGAGCTTCTATGTCTTTAGGGGGTGATGTCATCGAAAACCACGGTGCTTCTGATTATTGGATAGTAAAATTAGATTCATCCGGAAATATTCAGTGGCAAAAGTCGCTTGGTGGGAATGCTGCTGACGAAGCCCATTCCATAATTCAAACTTCGGACGGGGGATATGCGGTAGCGGGAATCTCATCTTCCAATGATGGTGACGTAAGCGGACACAACGGAAATACTACTTATAGTGATTATTGGATAGTTAAATTGGATACATCTGGTAATTTACAATGGGAAAATTCATTTGGCGGCAGTGAAGAAGATGAAGCCTATTCCATAGTTCAAACCTCTGACGGGGGATATATTGTGGCAGGTTCTTCCCAATCCAATAACGGTGATGTTAGCGGGAATCATGGTACTTTAGATTATTGGATAGTAAAATTAATGTACAACATATCCAGTAAAAATGCTTGTTACGGTACTAATACAGGCACTGCAACAGTAGAATGGTTCGACAATGTTGAACCATCATACTTATGGAGTAACGGTGATACCACCGCAACAGCAGACAGTTTAGGTGAGGGATGGTATTATGTTACAATTAATTACAATAGTTATACGATAATTGATTCCGTATATGTTGGAGAATTTGACAGTCTTTCGATACAATTATTTTCTTATGACCCATCATGTTATGGTCTTGATAACGGTAGTATAGATGCCAGTGTTTCAGGTGGTACACCACCCTATTCTTATTTATGGAACACAGGACAAACAACATTTGCAATAAATGATCTTGCTCCAGGAACATATTCGGTAACCGTAACAGATACAAACGGCTGTTTTGTAGTCGACAGTACTACAATCACATATCCCGAACCATTACAAGATTCTATAATTTTTACAGAGCCGTCACAATGCTTTGATGCTTGTAATGGTTCAGCAACTATTTATGTGTATGGCGGTAATACACCATATTCATATCAATGGAGCAATGGTGCCACGGACCAAACAATCCAATTATGCAGTAACCAAAATTATACGGTTACTATTACCGACAGTAGTAATTGTACTATTATTGATTCGGTTAATTATCCTGTTTTAAACGACTCCATAGAAATATGTATTGTAACCATAGACACTGCTACAGGAAAATGTCTTGTTGTATGGGAAAGACCGGATGTTCAGATTTTAAACGGTTTTGCTGTTTACAAAAAGACAGGAACTACAACATATAGTGAAGTAGGAAATGTAAATTGGGAAGATATGACACAATTTCTTGATACTACATCATTACCGGCAGCATTTGCACACAGTTACAAAATTTGTATGATTGATACTTGCGGGAATTATGCACCATTGAGTTACTATCACAAAACAATGTATCTAACGGCAAATCAAGGTGCTAACTCTAATGAAATTGCACTGCACTGGACAAACTACGAAGATGAAAGCGGAGATTTCCAACCCGAAACATATTCTATTTACAGAAAATGTATTCCCACTAATCCTTCTTACGAACTCATTGCTACAATACCCGCTGATTTAACAGATTATAATGATATAAATCCTCCGGCAGGAGACCTTTATTACTTGGTACTTACTCCCCACGACAATTGTATCCCAACTAGTATAGACAAAGCACAAGGCGGGCCATACAATTACAGTATTTCAAACATAGATGATTATGAAATTCAACAATATGCTAATACTGCTGAAATTTTCGTTCCTGTTTCTGTTTATCCAAATCCTGTTAAAACAAACTTTACAGTAGAAATTTATAATCCTCAAGGATATTTATTCAACATAAAATTGATAAATGCAAACGGGAAAACTGTTTATGAAACCAATACCTCCTCTAACAAAATGGAAATAAACAGAGGTGATTTACCTCCCGGAATTTATAATATAACCATAACAGGAAACAATAAAGTTTATAACAGGAAAATAATTATGGAATAAACCAAACATTCTTAATATTAAAGGCTGCTCACTTGGGCAGCCTTTTTATTTTATCGCTTTTTGCAATACTTCCAAATATTTGTGCTTGTTTGCATCCACAGAGTATTTTTCCACTACGGTTTTACGGGCTTCTTGACCAAGTTTTTTTCGTAGCTCGAAGTTTTCTATCAAAATTGACAGTTTTTCAATCCATTCTTCATCACTACCGGCAACAAAACCGTTTACCCCGTCTTGCACTATATCGGTATTTACACCAATAGGAGAAACAACTGCAGGTATGCCAAGTGCCATATATTGAAGCGCTTTAAGTCCACATTTGCCCCTAGCCCACTCATCATCGGGCAGAGGCATCAGACCGATGTCAATATACCTTAAATCCTCTACTTCTGTATCGGCACACCACTTTACGAAATCAACTTCTAAACCATTAAAATCTATGGTTTCGTCAGCAACAACTCTTACACAAATTTTATCTTTAAATTTTTCTTTTAATCGCTTTAAAACAGGAATTATGCCTTCAAAATGCTTTATGGTTGTTAACGAGCCCGTCCAACCTATACAAATTTTATTTTTGTCATTTTTTTCATCTGTTACCACATATTTTTCAGTATCAATGGTTGTAGGAATTACAGTTACATTGACATTAAATTGTCTAGCAAAACTTGCAAGATAATTATTGCCTACAATTACGGCGTGTGCATTTTTTATAATTGATTTTACTTTTGACGGATTCTTAAGCCATACAAACTTACGGTTAGACTGAGACACATTCGGCAACCAAATGGCATCATCAAAATCAAAAACCAGTTTGCTTTTCCTTGCAAATTTCCGCTCAAAATATGATAATCCCAAAAACAACGCTTCCCTTTGTACAAAAATCACATCAAAATATTTTGCCTTCTTTAAGTCTTTATACCTGTGAAGAATAAATTTTAAATTGAGTAAAACTTTTTTCCAAAAATGCCCGGGTGCATAAAAAATCTTGTCATCTTCTTCATTCAACAAATACGAAAGTTCCCATTTCCAACCGTTTGACTCAAAAAAATCCAAGTATTGCTCAAACCGGTATCTCTGGCTCGGCGACCTGTTTAATCTGTGAGGTGCTATGAATAATATTTTAGGCATTTATTCTTAATAAATATTTCCCAAAGGGTAAGAAACTACAAAATTAACAACTATTTGTTTATCTGTTAAGAAAAGCATAAACCTCATCATACTTCTTCACAGCCTTTTCCATTGAAAAGACCTCTGCTGCTGCAAATTTGGCTTTTTCACCTCCCTTTTCTATTATTTTATCAAAATCGCTGATAATTTGTGCATATTCTTTATCTTCAAATTCTTTTACCACAATCCCGCAATCATATTTTTCGATTATTCTGCCTACATCTCCTATGTCGTTTGCAATAACTGGCAATCCTGCTGCCAGCATTTCACCCATTTTTGTAGGTGAACTTGCCTGCTTGCTCCACAGAGGTTTTATGAAAAACAATCCTGCATCAGCCACTTGCAGATACTTCATTACTTCGCTGCGGCTTACAAACTTAACTACCAAATCATTTTCCGCAACTTTTCCGCCACTTATTTTTATAAGTTCCTGCTTATCAACCTTTGACAAAAATAAGAATGCTGCCTGTGGATATTGTTTTTTCACTACTGCAAAAAAGTCCAACATTTCCTTAACCATATACCAAGTTCCCACCGAACCTGAATAAACCAACACTGGAAGCCTACCTTCCAATCCCAATTCATTTTTCAACTTTTCTGTGTCTATTTCCGGCACTTCCAACTCCGTAGAGCAAGGTATTACCGTAATTTTATCCTTGTATGGATATAATTTTTCTGCAAGAATTTCTTTTGCTTTCTCTGTCAGCGTTACCACATGTGAAGCACCAGCATATAGTTTTGGCTCCAATTGCCTCAAATAATCCACTACAATCTTGTATATATGCTTATACGGCCAAATGTTTCCTTCTATCCTCTCGTCTATCCAAAATCCCCTGATGTCAAAAACCGATTTCAAATGAGGAAATTTCTTTTTCCACTTTGCAAACAAAATCTGCGGCAAATAACTTCGGGAATGTACAATAGAAACCTGCTCACGCTCAACAATTTTAAGCCCTGCCTTATACATTTTGTACAAATCGTACAGAGTGGAAAACACAGGCGGTTTCTTGTGATACAAAACAGGTGTCCAACCTATACCCTTTTCTTTTAGCCGTGCCGTAAGTTGCGGAATTGCTGTTTTATCCTTCTCTGCAGACAGGATATGAAACTTGTAACCTAATTTAGTCAAATTTTCGACATAAGGCAAAACTTGAGCCTGCCCGAGCGGATCGGACAAGCCGTCATAAGAAACATATAATATTACCGCCTTGGATTCTATCAATATTCGGTGGTGATTTGTTTCAGCAGGTTACGGATTTTAGCCTTTATTTTCTTTTCTGCAATTTCGTCTTCAAGCAATTTGGCAGACTCAAGAGCCTTATTCAGCACATCCAATTTTTTGTTCATAACTTCGTATTCCACATTCCACAGCGGTATTTTTTTTACTCTGCGTTCGTGCCTGCCGCCTTCAAATTCGGTAGACAGAAAAATATCAATAAACTTAAAAGCATCGTCAATGCTAATAAAATCGGCCGGCATTGAACACACATTTGCATCATTGTGCTTGCGGGCAAGTGCTGCAATTTCTTCATTCCAGCAATAAGCCGCCCTAATACCTTGATGCTTGTTTACTGTTATGTTTATTCCGTTTCCGCTGCCGCACAAAGTTATTCCGAAGTCACAATCGCCACGTTCTACAGCTTCTGCCATAGGATGAGCGTAATCCGGATAATCAGTGCTTTCCTGCGAAAATGTTCCGAAATCAACAACCTTGTGTCCTTTCTCCGTTAAATATTTTTTTAACGCCTCTTTTTTTTCGTAACCACGATGGTCACACGCAATTGCTATATTCATTTATCAAATTTTTTATTTTTAAAAGTTTAATTACCCTACTGTATTTCCTCCTCGAAAAAGAAAGTCTTTCCCTCTCTCGAAATAGAAGGAAAAATTAACCAATTATCAAATTAATTCATTAACACATTATCAAAATTAGCATATTACCCATTAAGTTCCTTAACCTTATCCAACACCTTATCTACGTGCTTCACTATGCCATCTTTTCTTTTTTGGTGTACTTTTACATTGTACCAAGCATAAGCAATATTACCATCAGGATCAATAAGAAAAGTTGAACGGATTGTTCCTTCCGTTTCTTTACCATATTGTTTTTTGATGCCCCAAGCTCTGTATGCCTTATGCACTTCTTTTTCGGTGTCACTCAACAGTTTAATACCAAGATTATGCTTTTGCACAAATTTATTGTGCGATTCTACAGTATCCTTGCTTATCCCTATGATTTCCACGCCCAAATTGTCAAATTCAGCCTTCTTTTCGGTAAAATCTATAGCTTCTTTTGTACATCCGCTTGTATTGTCTTTCGGATAAAAATATACTACTACCCATTTGCCTTTGTAATCTTTCAAACAAACTTCGTTGCCACTTGTTTCCGGCAAACAAAATTCCGGTGCTTTTTGTCCTGCTTCAAGTTTCATAATTCCATTTTTTGTATTTTGACAGTCAAAAATAATATTTTTCTTTTTATCGGAATTATATTTATTTATCAACAATACCGTAATTGGCACAAAATATTTTACTTTGCAAAAAATGAAAAAAGAAAACTTTCCACATATAACCGTTCCTCTCTCCAAAAGTATGCTTCAAAGGTTGCTATATGCCAAACTATTGGCAGGCGAAACGCTGTTTAACCTTGACGAAAACCTGCCCGATGATGTAAAAGTGTTCGTTAATGTAAAAAATGCTTACATGCAACTGAAATCAGGTAAGGAAAACATCATTGTAAACATCGGTGAATCAGGATTTTGGGCTCGTGTGGTTATTTCGTCGTTTCCACTTTTCGGAAAAAGATTCACTGTAACAGGTGAAGGCTCAATATTACAAAGGGATATGTCAAATCTGCCACGCTCATTAGAACCACTGGGAATAAATGTAACTCTTACAGACAATAAAACCTTGCCCGCAATCGTAGAAGGCAGACTTAAGCACGGAAATTTTGAAATTGACGCATCTTTTTCTTCCCAACATATTAGCGGACTAATGTTTGCTATGCCGAAGCTAAATAGAAACAGTACCCTTATTCTTAAAAAGCCTGTAAGCATTCCGTACATTGAAATGACAGAAAAAATTATTAACTCTTGTAGAATAAATTTGTCATTTGACAAATCAACAAACACAATTCATTGCATCGGAAATCAAAAATTTTCTTTGCCTACCTTACAGCCTGAATATGATTGGAGTGCAGCGGCATTTTTTGCCGTTTACGGTAAGTTGAAAAATTGTATTGTGATAAAAAATGTTGATGCAAACAGCATTCAAGGCGATAAAGAAATTTTGCATTATATCAATGCAGATTATAAAAAAACACCTGACGGATTGCAGATTTGTCCGTCAGAAGCTATAGCAGTTACGATAGATTTGACGCATACACCCGATCTTTTCCCTCCGCTTGCCGTTTATGGAGTATTTGCCGAAGGGAAAACCTTTCTGCAAGGCATAAAAAGGCTTGCGGCAAAAGAAAGCAACAGAGCTGAAGCTCTTATCACGGAAATGAAAAAAATCGGCATAAACATTTACTCCCAAGAAAACTCACTAGTAATTGAGGGCGGTTCAAAAATAAAACCTGCCACAGTATCAGCTCACAACGACCACCGCATAGCAATGGCATTGGCAATGATTTCAAAGATTTCCGGAGTTCCTGTTGAAATTCCAGGCAAGGAGTGTGTTAGCAAATCATACCCCGGATTTTTCGAAGAATTGGAAAAGTTATAAAATTTAACGGTGTTGAATTATTATCTTTTTATGTATTTTTCCATTTATTGTTAAAATATAAATCCCATTGTGCAAATCTTCAACATTTATTTTACCATTCCGTATTTTTCCTGCTTTAACAATATATCCGGTTAAACTTTTCAAACAGAAATCAGAATTGCTTTTACAATCAATATTTATAAATTTATCAGCAGGAATAGGATAAATTCTCAAATCATTAGTTAAATTCTGTCTGTTGTCAACAACTTCATTACTATCCAAATAATGATAATACATAAGTTCACCGGCTTCTCCGACACCCGCACCTTCAGAAAAAATAAAAAAAGTATTTACTAAAATTTGTCTTCCATTATATATCATAATTGTAGCAGTGGGATTTGCAAAAGCACTACTATTGTTGTGTGTTTTAATATGTAATTCTTCTGCATTACCAGTTTGGCAATCAAATATAAATGAACGCCATGAACCAAAATCATTTTTAGTATATTGTCCTTCAATCAATAAAAAATCATAACCGTCAAATTCAAAATCATCCCTATCACCGATATTACCCTATACACCCCAGTATAAAATTGAATTGTTTAATGTATCTTCTACAAAAGCATTCCAAGTATTAAAATTGGTCAAAACACCTCTCGCCTCCCTATCTACATCACAATTCATATAGTAATGAAAACCTAAATCAACCTCAGAAATACTGGCATAATAAATATTGGGGGTTCCTTCCGCACAATTTGACAAAGTTCTAGGAATATCATAAGAAAGGGAAGGAGAGGCATTAAACAAACTATCTAAATTTAAATAATAAACAACCTTAATATGATTATCCGGCTCTTGTTCCCAAGCCATTATATAACCTCCTTCCTCAGCTTCCTGAATATCAGGTTGTGAAGCATTATAAGCCAATGTGTCCACTATTATCCAATCAGAAAAATTATTGGAACTTGCCAAAAAAACACGCGGTTCACCATTGACATAATGATGATAAACAGCTAAAAAACCGCCCATAGGATTTTCAATAACTTTTGCACAATCCATTGACTGATTTAAATTATCTTTTGCATCATATACATATTTTTCAGCTGTATTTACCGAGTCTATTATTGCATGCAATTTTGCCCTTGAAGTATCAGACGGTGGTTGTGAAAAAATAGTTTTAACCGAAAAAAAATAAAAAAACATCATAAATAAAAAAACATAGGTTCTCATATCACTTTAGAAATTACTTGCAAACTTAATTATTTTGTTGTAAAAATATATTTACAAAAAATGGGATACTTAATGAAAATTTAAAATCCTAACAACAAGTTAAAAACTTTATAAAAACATGATTTTTTACATAAATATAGAAAATGAAAGTGTAAAGTAAACTTTTCTATTGACTAAACATAAAAAAATCAAACCAATCAACTTTCAATAAATAAAAAAATTATGCCATTAACTAAAAATTGACTTAATTAGCAAAAAATTTATAAGCACGAGTCATGAAAACACTAATTGAAGAATTAAAAAA